>CAZJUU010000035.1:0-10921 GCA_964549295.1 uncultured Candidatus Bathyarchaeia archaeon | reverse complement strand
GAAGAACATCTTCGATTTCCATGGAATGCCAACTGTCGCGATTGCCAGAGTTCACAGTCAGCTTTCGGTCACCTTGCGATTCCAGTCGACTCCTCACCTAGGGATGAAGATGCCCTATTTTGGTGTATTCTTTGAATCGACAACAAGGAACTTGACGACACTTTGAAGATGCAGTTTTGGCAAACGGCTATTAGCAAGCTCAGTTCTCAGGGCACAATAAAACTGAAAGGAGTAGAGATGTTTGACTCGGAAAACCAGCATTGACAGTCTTGGAAAGGATGAACACACAGACCATGAAATTGTGAATATTCTCAAGTTCAGAAACGTGGTTGTTGTGGGGATATCTCGAGACTCAACGAAACCATCGCACTACGTCCCCAAATACTTGATGGAACATGAGTACCATGTGATACCTGTCAATCCGTTCGCTGAAGAAGTGCTGGGACTTAAGTGTCACAAGAGTCTTCTGCAGATTACTGAACCCTTCGAAATTGTCAATGTGTTCAGACCTTCTGAAGATGTGCCTCCAATAGTGGACGACGCGATCAAACAGAAGACGAAAGTAATCTGGCTGCAGGAGGGCATTCACAACTTGAAGGCTGAAAGGATCGCGATAGAACATGGCATTGAAGTCGTTTGGAACAGGTGTATGATGAAAGAACATGCAAGGCTATGCGGTGGAAAACCAAGAATCTCTTTGAGCAGATTATAGTCTGAAGTTCATCAAGCGAAGCTTTTTCTATATCTGGCAACAGCTACGTCGACACACTAGCATATTGGAGAAAGAGAAGCGCGCAGGTGCATCTTTGAAGTGAGGATCTGATGTTGACAACAGACCTGTTAATTGCCGCATTGGTCTTACCAATGTCGAGATCCTTACTCACCGTTTTTATGGGAAAGACACACTATCGAACTAGAGCCTACTTCGCATTCACAATTGCTGCGGTTACGTTCATTTTGATGCTACTCGTCGCCTCGACAGTTTGGACGAATGGAACGATTTCTGTTACATCTGATTGGCTGGCTAACCTTGGCGTCAGTCTGATTCTCTACGTTGATCCATTGGCGATTTTCTTTGCTCTGATCGCCTCTTTCCTCGGATTGATTGCCATACTCTACTCGATTGATGACATGCGTAGGCAATCCAATTGCGTTCATTGGGCCCTGTCTTCTGCTAGCTGTCTTGGCATCATTCATCGACACAATTAGTACAAGATATCGCGTTGACCGGGCATTCAGGTTTGTTTTGACATGGGAAACCCTGCTTGCACTGATTGATCTTGTTCGTGCAACAACCGGTTGGGTTATGTGGTAACAGAGAGAGGGTTTGGAATGGGTTTCGCGGCATCTACTCCATTCGGACATCCAAGGGTATGCTTCTGGTTACACATTCCGCTCCTCGACAACGCTCTTCCGCCAACCTTAAGATCTGTTCTAGCCTTGATTTCGGAGCATCTGCCTCAACGCGGACCTTCAATCCAACTCTCTGAATAATTGGGTCCTTGCCAATTCCCATCTGTTTCCTCAGGTCGACACGATTCTCCGCAGTCACTCTTAGAGACTTCAACTCAATGTTCTCGTTTGTCGCCGTTGCCACAAAGGTCACAGCAAAACACGCAGCAAGTCCGTAGAGACAATATTGAAGAGGATCAGGGCTAGTCCCCCAACCTCCAGCAAACGGTGGAAGTTCACACGGCAAGGACATCTTCCCTTTCTGGAACGAGACCTCAGCCACAAACTGCGGCTTCCCCTGTTCAAGGACCCAGTCGCCCGAAACACTCTTTTCCTTGATTGCCTGCCCATGATCCTTTCTGGCCAACTCAACGAACTCATGCATCTTCTCAAAATTGACGTTGTTGACCATCTTCTCACTTCTACAGTACGTGTTAATATCGATCGATCCGACCGATAAGAGTTGTCAAGATTGTTGAGGTGGCGACTGTGCCTGCCTTTGGAAAAGCAAGAAAATCTGCGTATTATTCCTCTGCCGAGCCCTTCGAGCCGGATCGCAGTCTCTTGAGCCAGAATCAAGACTACATAGCAATTTAAATGGAGATTTGTAGATGTATTAGAGTAAAGGGAAAGGTGTACGTCATTTTGAACACAAGATGGTTAAGGCTTGTTCTAGTAGCACTTATCGTTTTCACACCTATTCTTGTAGTCGTACCTATCGCAAACGCCCAAGAGTTCCCACATGTTGAAGCCAGCAAGAGTGTAAATCCCTCACGAACGCAGGAAGGCGCCACGCTTCAGGTGACCATAACGCTCAGAGGAGCTGGCGGACTCGTACGAACTCCGGTGGATGTGGTCCTGATGATTGACAGATCTGGAAGCATGACGGGAAAGAAGATTGCGGATGCAAAGGACGCCGCAAAGGTCTTCTTGGGCTACACGGACGAGAGGGATCAAGTCGGTCTGGTCACCTTCAGCAGCACCGTTCAGTCAGTAAGTCCGCTAAACTACATGACAACGGGCAACAAGGAATCCCTGACCAAGAAGATCAACTCAATCACAGCTGTAGGGGCCACTGACATGTACGACGCGATAGTGGCAGCGAACAACATGCTACTTAACTCCAGTAGAAGTAACGCTCCTCGTGTTGAAGTATTGTTGACCGATGGAAATCACAACTGGCCTTCAGTGCTGTCTGATTCAGCTTTTCTAGATTTGGCTAATCAGGCCAAGAACAAAGATATAATCATCTACACTATTGGATTAGGATCTGACGTTAGCGGCGACAGGTTGCGAATGATTGCCGACACAACAGGAGGAACCTACTACTTCGCAGCCACATCCAGCGAGTTGAGGGGGATCTATCAGGAAATTGGAAGCAAACTCGCCTTTGCCGGAACCAACATAAAGGTCACTGAAACAGTTCCGTCTTACTTGACATACAACGGTGATGCGACAAAACCACCATCAATAACCTCGAGTGGAGGAGCCACAATTCTTGAATGGCGCCTCGGATCATTGAAGATCGGTGAGGAGTGGCAAGTCAGCTACACAGCTCAAGCGCATAGAGCGGTCGAGGCTGTATCGACTGTTGTCCAGTGCAAAGTCGAATACATGACATCCGAAGCTGCATCAGCTCTGCTGAACCTGACTCCTGGTATCGTCTTTCATGACATAGCCGTGACGAAACTTACAGCGGTTCCCGACTCGGTCGACAGAGGCCAGATTGTCACCCTTGAGATATCCGTCCAGAACATGGGACCTAGCCGTGAGACATTCGATTTGAGAACAAGTTATGACGGATCAATCCTAGACAGTAGAACGATGGCCCTAGAATCGGGAGAATCTACAGTGGTAAATATCAAATGGAACACGAGCAACGTTGAGACAGGAAAATATGATGTGGTCGCAGAGGCAGATCCTGAACAGAACGTATGGGAAACGAATCGAAATGATAACACTGCCACAACCACAGTTGAAATCATTGGTGCCAATGCAGTGTCGATTTTTCTAATAGTCGTTATCATAATCATACTAACGGCTGCGGTCGCTGGAACAATGTATGCGAGGCCTAGATTGAGCAAATCAGCATTTGGACGGCCCAGACAAACAAGACCGGCATACAGATGCACAGTAGACGGGGCAGCTTTGAAATACTCGCATCTGACTCAGCAGTGGCACTGTCCGGTGTGTGGTACGCGCTACAAGTTTCCACTAGTTTAGGACTACTATCTTCGAATCCGTATCACAACAAACGCCAGAAGCGCAATCGCCGCGAGAAGAAGAACCACCAGTAGGCTTCCGTTTCTTTCCCAAACGACAAAGTTTGCGTTCAGTCGAGTGAAGGGGTCGCGTGATCGAAACATTCGAAAGAGGACGATTGCTTCTTCACGCGTGAACACTGCGTTATCCACACGAATTTCTCCGGACACACTCTTCTCGAACCTATGCTTTCCAACCCAGAATGGGTTTGAGTAACGGCTGTTCAACCACAGATCGAACTCTTCTTGAACAGCTCCCAAGGCTTTCACCTAATCTGAACTGTAACGTAGTAGAGTTTAACAACTCCGTTTACTGATATGAGTACTCCAAAGTTCAATTTCTCGTCAGCCCCACGCCAATAGTACACCTCATTCACATCATTTTTCCTGCAGTATTCTTCAATGAATCTATCTATTGCCAGATTTGCCATGTCCCATTGAGACTCATCCACATAAGACGCGTTTGCAACTTGAATCTCAACGTTTGCATTTATTGATGTTGGACTAACCAGAGAATATCCATTATCTGTGAATAAGGATTTCAGTTTCGCCTCCCGTTCAGTGTAGCCTATTTCTACGGGCGCTCCCCCAGAAATTGCATAGTATGCTCTGAATGAATCCGCTCCGACCGCCACCTTAGTACCAGTTGCCGCATCAACAACTGTAACAAACGCCATCTTTGTTATGACGGCATTCTGGACCTCCGTATTGATGTACACAGGTATGAAATAGTGAAGACGGTCGCCTATCAAGTAGAGGAGAATGTTTCCGAGTCTGTAATTTGGCAAGAGAGTCAGCTGCTGACGGACATATTCATCCGTTTCCAAGGCTTGTAGAGCGGCAGAGGGTCCAATCAGTTGCGAAGTTGAATTTGACACGTTGTAGAGAATCAACTTTCCCAGTTGGTCTCCGCTATAGGCTATGTAAAGTCCAGCAAGATTTCTTCCAGGAGATGCTTGATATTCGACCAGCTGTACACCCACGAAGTCGGCTCTCTGACCTGATGTCACGAGGACGTAAAGTACCTCAGTTGCTTCAGGCCGCTCGTAGAAATCGGATCCCGAACGCCATACGAACGGGTCGTTCACATGGAATAGGAAGTCAACATCCAGCTGACCGCTGATTTCATGTGTCCCCAGCAGATCTTCAGGGTAACGAAGCTGGGGTACAAGCCAATCTGGCGGGGCCTTCCAAGTTGGATAGTAACTCCTATAGAAGTCTACAAGGAAACCGTCGGGTTCTGCGACTGTGTAGGGATACATACGACCGTCTTCGATGTCGACAAGAACGACGCCAAAGAACCTGAGGTAACTGCTGGCGGAGAAACCCGTGTGAATTGGGTAGTTCGTGTAGATCTGGACCAAGTAGTAGATTCGATTTCCATCCGTAACGAGATAACTTGCACGGTCAGCTGTCAACCCATGTATTAGAATGTCTCTAACCCTCTTGTGAACGTCTCGGTTATGCAGCATCATGATCTGATCCTGGGGCGGATTAAGGGCGAAACCAACCTGACCTTCTCTAACAAGGAACCATAGTGTCCGCTGCCAACCCGACAATGTATAGTCAGGTTCTCCTACGTATGAAGCGTTCCCAATCTCTTCAAAGCCTCTAATACGAACGTAGACATCGTCCGACAACTCCTCCCCATAGTAGATTGGCGGTTCAGCCTTGACCCCGAATGCTTGCTGAACGGACACGAACTCGCCTGAATGACTATCAGTAACGATGATTCGCGATGCATGAGTGTAGATTAGATGGTGGCTGATCCAATCGTCGGTAGGATAATTGATCGTTGTAGGCGCAGTCCAATATTCATGACCATTGAGATAGATTATGTGCGATTCGCTGAGCCGCATCCAATTGACGCCTATCTGATTCTTCATCTTGGTGTAGGACGCGTCGTGGTCCCACTGTCTCACAAGCGAGAGTATCATGCTGGTGTTGCCTGCGGGAAGGCTTGAGAGCGGTCGACTTGTCGCGTCTTCCAAGCCTGCCGTCCATCGTGTCACCTGTATCTCTTTCATAGTCATAGGTTTCCATTCATATTCTGTCCAATTATTATTCCAGTTTAGTGAGTATCCTACCACGAAACCCAGGTTCACGATAAGTGTCGCGAAAAGAAGGAATCCCATGAAATAAAGTATCCAACGCTTGCGACGTTGCATGCCTATAGTTCGACTGATCAACCCAAACTGAAACGACGCCGCTATCACCAGAAAACCAATGAAGACAATGACGGCGATAAGGTAGTTGTTAGGTGTAGCTATATTCATCACCCAGTAAGGCGCTCCAACTACTACTCCAAGAACAATGAGCGCCAAGATTAGGAACAGATCTCTCATCCAAGCACTTGTCTTCACACGAACAAAGTCACGAACCAGCATCAGAACCAACCTAACGACCAAAACCAGAATTACGGCACCGAACAGATCGTGGATTATGCGGTACTGAACCTCCATTGTTGGAATCAGAGCAACAAGTTCCGATCCAGACACAGGAACCAATGGAAGTTGAAATATTCGAGGAACATATGCCCAGTCACCAATTCCCTTCTGCAACATGGTTATGACGATGGTCAGATTTCCGAAAATGGGAATTCCGTTGGAGGCAGCAATCATCGAGAAAGCAATGCCCCATTTTATCACTTGCCAGAAGAACCACAGCAGTCGGCTTGGTCCAAGTGACACAACTTCCTGTTCACCTCTGACACGCGCGAAGGCAGACCCGATTGCCATCATCGACTCGAATAGGTGACTCCTTCCGGGAACGGGATTCACGAAGAGTAGGGCCAGAACGGCCGCTACAAGAAATGTATTGTTGTGATAGAAGTTGATCTCAAACCAATCAAGACCCGCCTTCAAACCATACATGGACTGTAGGACGGTCCAGTCAAGGTATACATAGAGTCCGTATCCGATGATTCCAAGAAATATCAGTGCTACAACAACCCAGCCGAATAACCCAATTAGAACAGGTCTAGTGGGTGGTCCCGAGTATCCCATAGTCAATCGCCCCGAACTAATTCGAAGGTACTATATCAATTTGGGCCTTATCCGACCGCGTAGACCTTTTCGATAAGTTGACCCGACTGACGAGTGTGTTGCCTGTCCAGATTTCTGATTTTAGAGGAGAAAACACAGGATTTGCATCTCATTGATAGTCAGATGCCTGTAGATCGAAAGAAGACACTAGTCTAGGAAGCCGCGTACATGAATGTAGGAGGTTTGAAGAGAGAATTCATTATGGACAAGCATGTTGAGATGATAGTGAGACTTTCACAAGAGCGAGTGAGTTCTATGGACGCAATGAATGTTCGAGAGGCACGCTTGAACCTTCCCATAACAAGGAGATACATATATCTCGATCATGCAGCGACGGGACCGCTTCCAAAGCGCGTTACAAAAGCAGTCGAGTCCTCCACTTCTGAGAAACTATATGGCAATCTGTTCTGGGAATCATGGGAACAGACTGCTGAAAAAACGAGGAGAGCGGTTGCACGTCTACTGAATGCAAGAACAGAAGAAATTGCTCTCGTTCCCAACACATCCGAGGGATTAGGCATCGTTGGAAATGGACTTGACTACAAACGTGGACAGAACATTGTGACATCCAATCTCGAATTCACGTCGAACCTGTTCATTTGGCAAGCACTGTGCAGACGATACGGAATGGAACTGAGAGTCGTGGAGGCGAGTGAAGAAACCCTCAGCCTCGATGACTTCCAAAACAGAATTGATGGAAAAACAAGGATAGTCGCTGTCTCCCACGTGCAATTCTCGAATGGTTTCAAGATCGATCTGAATAAGCTCTGTAAGGTTGCACATGAGAACGACGCATATGTCGTCACAGACGCGGTTCAGTCAGTTGGACAGATGCCAGTCAACGTAAGAAGCCTTGACATAGACTTCCTCGCATGTAGTGGATACAAATGGCTTCTCTCGCCAATCGCCACAGGTTTCCTGTACGTGAAGAGAAACCTGATCAACAGAGTGTATCCAACAATAGTTGGATACAGGTCTACAGATTCACCCGAGGACTTCAGCTATCACGCATTCAAGCCTGCGAGAGATGCCCGCCGTTTTGAGCACGGTCAACTAAATTTCCCCGGATTTGCGGGCATGTTGGAGGCTATCAAATTCCTTCGAAGGTTCGGAATTGAACGAATAGAAACTAGGATTCGCAAATTGACAGACTTGCTGGCCCAAGGCATCAACCAAATTCCACACATGAGAATGGCCTCATCTATGGAACCTGAGCATCGATCAGGAATAGTGAAGCTTTCATGCAAGAACCCTGAACATTTGGAGAAGAGATTGAGAAAGAAGGGAATAGTTACATCTGTTAGGTCTCAGGGCCTTAGGGTTTCTCCTCATTTCTACAACTCTGAGCATGAGATCGAACGTTTATTGAAGACTCTGAGCAGCATTCGAGCATGAGAATTGCGAAAAGTCTCATTCGAAACTTGCGAATTCTAATATTAACTCGCCTAGATTGCAGATGATGTGATTAGCATCACTCCCGCAACCGTAAGGATTGCTCCTAGAACCAGTCTAAACAAGATCTTCTCTCCAGTATATTGTGAAGCAAGCGCCAAAGCAAACAGAGGAGTAGTTGATGATAAAGGGATCACTCTTGAGGCGTCGGCCAGTCTCAGACTCTGAAAAAGAAGTAGCCCACCAATGCCAAGTTCAAGGATTCCTCCCGCTGCAAGAATTGCAACGTCCCTCTTTGTTAGTTCCTTCATGTGCCGAGGCCCCTTGACTGCAACAGCAACCAACAGGATGGGAATCACGGCAGTCATTCTGATGAATGTCGCAAACGTCGGGTCGATCTCTCCACTACTAAGAACCAGCTTGTATGAAGTGAGGCCTATGCTATAGCAGATAGCAGCTCCAATCGAAAAGTGCACTCCGCGAAATGTTGAAAGCCGCTCTGACCTGACCTCAGTATTCTTGTTCTCTGTCAGACTCACCATCACTATTCCAATCACGATCAGCAAGGTTCCGATAGTCGTTGAAAGCCCAATTCTTTCTCCAATGATCAGACTTGCTGGGATCATTGAGAAGAGTGGGTAGGAACTTGAGATTGGCTGTGTACGGGAGACTCCAACTTTCTTCAAGCTCATGAAGAAGAGTGAGTCTCCAATGACCAGATTGGTGATTGACGCTAAGAAAAGTAGTGACAACAGACTCAACGGCATGGCAGACATTTGATGCACAGTCAATGAGACCACGACAAAGAGAAACATCGCCGCAAAAGTAGTTCTCACGAGATTTGCCACGGTGTAACTTGTGTTTCTAAGCGCTTTCCTGTACAAGACTGCTGTAAAGGCCCAGCAGACGGCTACAACGAGAGCCAAGACTTCCCCAATCATGCTGATATCTTCTCTAATTGCACCTGCTCGTCGACATTGATTCTCAAACCCAGTTTCTCTCTTCTCGACGGACACACTGGGAAGAACTAGCCCCACAAGGCTTTGCGACTCGTAGGCCTAGCAGAGTGGGCAACTCCTCGACGCTGGAAATCACAGTTGAACCAAGCTGTTTTGCCTGTTCTGCTCCCCAGGATCCTGTCAGCACTCCTACGAATTCTATATGAGCATTCTTCGCGCACAGGGAATCGGTCGGATGGTCGCCCACCATTATTACCGAGTTTGATTCGACTCTCATCATTTTTATCAACCAGTACACCAGATTGGGATCAGGCTTTGGTTTCTCGCAGTCATCCCTGGCAGCAATCTCGTCGATAAGAGAGACCAGCCCAGTTGCTTTGAGGACCTCAATCGCGTACTTCCTGCAACTTCTCGTTAGAACGCCTATTCCAACCCCTGCTGCTCTGAGAACGTTCAATGTTTCATAACGCCATCTATCATCGTTGCCTTCGCGACCGAATCCATTTCAACCCGAGTCATTATTTCATCCAATTCACACATAGTAGCAGTGATGACTTCAAGAAGATCGTTTCTTTCAAGGAACTTGACTGTCTTGTCAACTATCTCATAAGTTGTCCATTTGTCATCCAACTCGCCGAAGGACGGAAACTTGCTTCGAACATAGCGAATCATGCTTCTCTTCATCCGCAAGAAATCGATCCCCGAGTTTATGAGAGTGTGATCGAGATCGAATATGATAGCTTTCAACAATTTATTGGTCAACATCGGATGCGCCAACTCAGCGCAATCTGGATAAAGATGCATATATGTCCTCTTCACACTTTTAGAATCGAACTCAGACTTCTGAACTAACAAGTCCACCACCATGCTGAGTTTCGCGAGTCTAAACAAGTCTAATGTGATGATCACAAGGCTTGATGAATACCGTTATAAGTCGCATGCAATGAAGCAGTGAAAGAAGTAAACAAACTATCGCGAAAAGGCTGTGTCAAAATTATGAAAGCGCTAGTTCTCCTAAACTTCGTGGGCGGCACTGGTGAACACCTGAGTTGGTTCAGAGAAACAAAGCAGAAACTACTTGGTATCAAGGGAATTTCTGAAGTTTATGGAGTATTTGGAAGATGGGACATTGTTGCAATAGTTGAGGTTCCCACGGTGAACGAGTTAATTGACGTGGTTACGGACAAGATCAGGTCTATGCCAGGCGTTCAGTCAAGTGAGACGCTTCTAATGATTTTTTAGTCGACAACTTCACTTTTGGATATGTTAATCTTCAAAGCAAATCTCCAAGACCAAAATTGCATTTGCCAGACCTCATTTCTTATCGATCAATTCGATGAGCGTGCCATCAGGATCCTCTATGAAAGCGATCAATGATCCAGTCGATCCAAGTGTGAAAGGTTCGTCTGTGATGATGATTTTCTTGGCACGCATCATAGAAATGACCTCTTCCATGTCATCTACTTCAAAGGCAATGTGATCGAAAAGTCGATCCTCATAGTTGGCTTGAATGAATTCCTTTTGATTCCGGTAGAAGGTTAGTTCCAACCTCGCACCCTTTCCCTCTGGATCTTGAAGGAACGCTATCTCAGCATTGCTCTGCGGTATCTCTCTTCTACTCAGGAGTCTAAGTCCCATTATTTTGGTGTAGAAGTCAATAGACCTATTCATGTTTCTGGTTCGGATACTTGTATGAACAAGAATCACTTTTTCATCGCCTCCAAGCGCTTTTTCCATGAAGTCTGCCGGAATAAATATTAGTTTTCCATTGTAATGTGTCGAGGAATCTCGGTGATGAATCCTAGGAGTTTTG
>CAZJUU010000034.1:0-11188 GCA_964549295.1 uncultured Candidatus Bathyarchaeia archaeon | reverse complement strand
TTGGTCTATGGATTTTGGGACTTCGTCGAAAAATCCTTTCATTATCCACACAACGAAAGCTAAATTGAATGTTGTATACGCAATAATCAAAGCTAAGGGCGTGTCGAACAATCCAAGCGTTTTGAACAGAATGAAAAACGGTACTGCCAGAACAATAGGTGGACACATGTAAGTGAACAGGATTAGAAAAGTCAGGTGAGTTCCCCCCCTCAACTTGTATCTGCTGAAGCTATAGGCGGCCGGAACACCGACGGCGAGAGAGAACGCCGTCGTGCCGAGTGCCACGATAATACTGTTTCGAAGAGTAAATAGAAATCCCTTCTCTATGAACACGACTTGGTAGCTGTTCAACGTGGGACGAAAAACCCACACAGGTGGAATCGTGAAAATATCCGCCCGAACCTTAAGTGATGTCACAACCAGCCAGATGTACGGAGCGGCGCTGACAAACAGAACCAACGCAATTAGACAGTATATTATTGCGTTGCGAGGAATGGATTTGCTGACAGCCATTGTACTCACTTCTCTTTAGAAGAGTCTGATTCTTCTCTGCACAACGAAATAGAGAAGACCGCAGATGATCATGGTGATTAAGGCTATCATCATGACCGTGGCAGCGCCGTATCCCATGTTCCAATAGTAGAAGTTGATTCGCCAAGCGTATATGCTTAAGAGTTCCGTGGCTGATGAAGGGCCTCCTCCTGTAAGTATGTATATCTGGTCAAATGTTTTGAATGAAGCTATCAAACAAAGAATTGTTGCGACTACAATCAAAGGCATCAACGTTGGAACTGTTATCCACCAGAATGTTTGCCAGTCAGACGCTCCATCTACTTTCGCTCCTTCATAGGGTCCCCGTGGAAGAGCATGAAGACCGGCCAACATTATGAGGGCATAGAAGGAGGTATATTCCCAGATATCCATCAAGATAATAGTAATCTGAGCTGCAATAGGTTGGGCAAAAAGCGAAGTCTCGCGGAAGTATCCAAACTGCTTCACGTAGTACATGAGTGTTCCAAATTCGTTGTTCAGGAGAAAACTGTACATTAGACCTACTACGACCGGAGCCAGAATCATAGGAATCATTAGAACAGAGATCCACACTCTTCGAGCTCTCAATTCTCTGTTGAACAACAGAGCCACAGCAACTCCCAGTACGATCTCAGCAACCGTTACGGACACCACATAAACCAGCGTAATCTGTGCACTATACCAGAATTTGGAGTCATGCAAAAGATCCCAGTAGTTGGTCAATCCAATGAATTGGCCAGACATCTCTGGCCTCTGGAAGCTTAATGACAGAAAACTCAGGCGCAAGGCGTATGCAAATGGATAGATGACTATTGCAAAGATCACAATGAGAGCAGGAAGTATAAAGAACCATCCGGGATATTTGTCTACTAGTCTTCGGATCAAGCTAGGTCTCACAGGGGCACTTTTGCTCGTTACTTGTGTGATGCATTAGAACAATCAAGGTAATGTTCTAAGCAGGTTAAGAGTCTAAAAAAAGGTGGGGATGATTTCATTTCTCAACTGGTTTTGAGCAATGTCTCTATCTCAGCTTGCGCTGCTGCGCAGGCTTCTTCAGGTGTGGCCTCGCCAACTGTTGCATTTGACAGATGTAGAGCGATGATATCCTCTATTTCGGGTACCTCTGTGAGCCTTGGATGTGTGAACACGACTCCTTCAGCCATGGATGTTTCAATCGCTTGGTAGAATGGCCATTGTTGACGAAGTTCAGGATCGTTGAAAACACTCATTCTGGTGGGTGTTGATCCTAGTCTCGCCCATTCAAGCTGAGTGTTCTTTGACAGTACCCATTTGATGAACTCATATGCTTCTCTTGGATGCTTAGAATTCTTGGAGATTCCCAGTAGAGAACCGTCCCAAAGAGCTACTTTCTTGCCTACTTGCTTGCTTGGAAATGCGTCATATCCAATCTTGCCAGCAACGTTCGAAGCCGGATCGGTTTCAAAGTAGACTCCATGATCAGCCCATTGAATTGAAATGGCTACATTTCCGCTACCCATTGCTTGCGCGTTACCGTCCCATTCCCACTCAACTGCACCTGGAGGGGAATGTTTGACTAGCCAGACGAAATCTCGCACCGAGTCAATAGCTGCCTGAGTGTTCATTTGGGGTGTTCCTTCACTGTCTACTATCTCGCCTCCATTAGCAGCAAGCAACACAAGCCAGTCGGCCACGGCCGCGAATCCTCTCTTGGCACATATGGTCGTTCCATAGCGCTCAGGCGGGTTGTGGAAGAATTCGACAACGTCTTTGTATTCAGCTAGATCCTTGGGGGGGACACTGTACTGGTATCCGTACTTTGCTTCAAATGCACTCAGGTTGGCTGTATCTTCTAGCAGATCCTTTCTGTGGCTTAGGTAGTTTATGTAGTGGAAAGCAGGTACCGCGTATCTCTTTCCGTCAACTATGCCTCTATTCATTATTCCGGGTATGAGATCTCCCCAGTCGTAGTCTGGCGGCGTGATCGCGGGGTCATCAACATACTCGTCCAGAGGGCGCAAGTAATCATTCTTCGCATACCCGAAGAAGCGAGGAGCTGCTGCTTGAACAACATCGTAGATTCCGGTTCCTGCGGCGAAGTCGGTCATCTCCTTCTCTATATAGGCTTCGTACGAGTAGCTTTCCCAAACGAACTTGATGCCGGTCTCCTGTTCAAAATTGGGAACGAGTTTCTGAAGCTCATCGCTGATCGGGCTTACTTCGAATATACCCCGTGCTTCTCGCAGCTCCGTGGTGGTCTCAGTAGGACCCACTGGAGGCCTCGTTGCGTAGTACGCCCCAGCCGCGCCTCCAGCAACCACGACGATGCCCGCAGCCGCGTACTTCAGATAGTTTCTTCTGTCCACTTTTTCTGTCATTTTCTTGTTTTCTCCTTGAGTTTGTAGTTTTGCCAATCATATTTAAGGCTTGGCAGATATTGAGGCAAAACTGATAGCGATTCTCGGCTGCCGGATATGACGATAACAAAAGTTGAATCGATGACGCATCAAATCTCATTCACGTCATGAATTTATTAATCTCTGGGATTCTTGTCTACGAGGGCGATTTAGTTGAAGGTTGTCTACGAACACGTGACAAAGAAGTTCGGTGATGTCGCGGCAGTTGATGATCTAAATCTTGAAGTGAAGAGCGGAGAGTTTCTCATTCTCTTAGGACCCTCGGGTTGTGGCAAGACTACCACAATAAGGTTGACGGCTGGACTTGAGACTCCTACGAGCGGACGCATTTGCATCGGTGATAGAGTCGTCAATGATCTCCCACCGAGAGACCGAAATGTTGCAATGGTTTTTCAAGACTATGCGCTGTACCCTCACCTGACGGTTCACCAGAACATTGCATTTCCCCTAAAAGTCCGCAAGATGTCACGCGACCAGATCAATGAACACGTTCACAAAGTCGCGTCAATGCTCAGAATAACCGAACTACTGGATAGAAAACCAAAAGAGATCAGTGGAGGCCAAGCTCAAAGAGTTGCATTGGGCCGAGCGATGGTTAGAGAGCCCGATGTGTTTCTTCTAGACGAACCTTTGAGCAATATAGACGCGAAGCTCAGAATTGAAATGAGAGCGGAACTCGTAAAATTGCAGAGAGAATTGGGGACCACGACAATCTATGTTACGCATGATCAAGAGGAAGCTATGACAATAGGACATAGAATTGTAATTATGAACAAAGGCATAGTCCAACAAGTTGGATCTCCATTGGAAGTCTATGATCGTCCAAAAAGTGCATTCGTAGCGAGATTCATAGGAAGCCCCGCTATGAATATGTTTGAAGGAAACATCAAAGAGAAAGATGGAGAACTGGCCATTGATGTAGGGACATTTGTGTGCTCAGTTCCTGAGAATCTTGTCGACATAATAAGAGACAGTAACGTTTCGGAAGTCATGGTAGGTGTGCGACCGGAAGACATTACACTTATCAGAGAAGAAAGACCTGACAGCATTGAAGCCAAGATCGATGTAATCGAACCGGTTGGATCTGACACCTACCTCTACCTAGACGCAGGCGGTGTGTCACTAGTTGCAAGAACTGACCCACACTTTGACTTGACTACGGGCGAGAAAGTCTGGCTTCTGTTACATAAAGAAAGATTCCATTTGTTTGACAAGAAAGACAGAGGCCGAATAGACTAGTCAGTGCCTTATTACGGACAACGCGACCAATTTCGTCATCTTGAATTTCAAGCTTGACACTGCATGCTTTCATTCAAATCAGCAACATGTGCGCTTTTCTTTGTAACTTTTTTCTTGACACTCTTATATGCGGCATCGTTTTAAAGACAGAGATCTAGAAGTTCACTCAAATCATGAAGCAATACCTTATTTTGAAGATCATCTGCGTATCCATGACATACCTGAACGCAACAGTTTGACCAAAGTGACGGACATGAAGATTCACATTGCGCAGATAGGCACCGGACATGTTGGAAGACCAACAGCCTATACGATCCTCTCAGCGGGACTTGTAGATGAAATCACGGTTTGTGACATCAAGCCTCAGCTGGCCAAAGCATTTGCTGAGGAATTGAAGCATGCTGCTGCAAGCTTGAGGTTAGATGTTGATGTCGATGATTGCGATAGAGACGAAGAAGTTGCCGGAGCGGATATTATCTTGATCTCGGCTGGTATGCCTAGAACTCCTGGAACAAGTATGACTCGCCGTGATCTCACAGCTGCTAATGCTAAGCTTGTGAAAGATATTTCGGTGATTACAAAGTCAAACAACCCCGGAGCCAAGTATGTGGTGATTACGAATCCTGTTGATGCCATGGCAATGATATGCAAGAAATTCTCTGAGGCGGACTTCGTGATAGGAACTGGAACCAATTTGGAATCGTTGAGGTTTAGATCTCGTCTGGCATGGGAACTGAAGGTGCCCGTGTCAAAGATTCAGGGTTGGGTTGCCGGAGAACATGGCCAATCGCTGGTACCTCTCTGGTCTACGGCCAAGGCTTACGGAAGAATGATAGATGACTACGCAACATCGAAGAAAATTCTGCTTGACAGGAAAGAAATTGAGAACTACATAGTTGACATGGCCGAATTCATTGTCGACAATCAAGGAGGAACTGAGTGGGGACCGGCAGCGTCTTTCAGAGACATAATCAGAGCCATAGTGAAGAATACTGACGAAGTTCTCTCAGTGGATCTTCCAATGAATTTTCCAAGCTTGCCTGAACCCAGCTACGTCAGTCTTCCCGTGAGAATGGGATGGACTCTAGGTCCAACATTCTACGATTTTCTCAGCGAAGATGAGAAGAAGAGGATTGAGGCCTCCGCCAAAACGATCTACCAGACCTACCAAGAGGCACTCGGCACGATTGGTGGTTGAATAACAGATTCCTGGAACCCGTTTAGCCGCCTGCTCGCCACGATTCCCCCTGTTACTCTTTGGCACATCATGAATTATTATGTGCAACATCTCAGCCTTCACGCCGATCTCTTCAAAGGCTCTTGTTATACCTTTTATCAGCTTCTCCTTATGCTCTGAACTTCTTCCTTCCCACATCTCAACCGTCACTACAGGCATGGGCTCTTCCTCGATAGTCTTTTTCATGCACACGCTAGAGTTAAACTCTCTGGACCAATACATCTAAGAGAAGCTAACGTGACGCACTGAATCAACGGACGTGAGGAAACATGAATTTGAATTCTAGAACCGTTGCCTTCATAGCCACCATGACCGGACTGGCCAATGTGCTGGGGTTGCTTATCATTCCTGCCGGAATAGTCAACATTCACTTCACGCAGATCCCAGTGATCTTGACCGGTCTTGCTGTTGGACCGTTGTCAGGAGCCTTCGTTGGATTCTTTGGGTTTGTGGTATCTGCATTTAGACTTCCTAGAGCAAATCCATACATCCTAGGAGGAAACGCGATTCTAGGGCTTTTCACAGGGCTAATCTACTCAAGAATTCGTGGAATGAAGGTTAGGCCGATATTCCCACAGGCGATCGCTGTTTCATTAGCATACCTTGTGCAGGCGCCTTGGGTGTTTCTGACAGATGTTTATCTAATGGCTATTCCAATTCCGGTAGTGCTTGGAATCTTGGCTGTGCTATTCCTTGAAGACATGCTAAGCGTCTTTGTCTGTCACGCAATATTGTACAGAATTGATATACGCAAGACTCTCCTGCAGATGTAGAAATTCTACTCGTAAACTGTTCAAGTTCGAACCTTGCACGCCTTGAGTCTTTCGAAAGCTTCTTCAGGTGTGTCAACTTCGAGCACTAGTTTCTCAAATGGACATATGGAAGATTTGTTCCTGTTCATAATCCTCTTAACAATTCTCTTGCATTCAAAGGAAATATCGAATCTCTTCAGTATTGCCAGAGCGTCTTGACTTGCCACTGAAGCATATATGCAAGAGATCTCTGAGTAGACAAACAACATGGCTGCTGCGCGACCTAGAATCTTGTCTGCTACCGAAGCTCTTTTGAAACGAAACCTGTCTTCGTCAATAGCTGACACAAGCACTGATATCCCGGGGCTATTGCTTTGAAGAATCCTCTCGCCCCCTCTGACAATTGAGAGAGTGAAACCTTTCTCTTTCACATCTCTTCGAGCGATCTCCAAGTCAGAAACGTTTCTTTGGCCTACCTGGTCGGTCGTTTTCCTAGAGTTCCTCAATCTACCCATCGTGTCAGTCTTCGATTTCAATATAGATCACCATCTCAAGATTGCTAGGTATCGTTTCCTACAATGCTCGTTTGAAGGCAATCGTGGCTACACTGACCATAACTACAGTGAAGACTGCCAAGAAGGCAAAGTCTCCGATGACGGCGGAAAGGTCTGCACCCTTGTACATTAGAAGACGGAGAGCGTGCACCGCATAGGCTTCCGGGTTGACGACATTGATGTCACGCATCCAATCAGGAAATCCTTCAACGGGATAGATTGCACCACTTGTGAAGTAGAGCACCAAGTTGATTGGAAAAGAAGTGAACTGGTATACTTCGGGCGCCGGCGCCCTTACAGCGAAAGCAGTCATCATTGATATCAACCCAAGACCTGTGAGAAGAATTGTGACGAGCATCAGAAGAAAACCAGTGGCGTCAGTCATCGGACGGACACCGGCGACTGTAATGGCCAAGAAAAGCATTGTGAGTGATGAGAACATGGCTTTGATTACTCCTGCGAGAAGAACTCCAATTATGATTTCGTATTGACGTAGTGGGGTTACTAGGTATCCTTCGATTACGCCTCTTTGTTTGTCGAATAGAATCGATACGCCGCCACCGATTATTGAGGCTATGAATATGGCTTGAATAATGGATCCAGGCGCCATAAACTCGATGTACTCTACTTTTCGATAGTAGTTGCTTGAGTCAACAGTGATGGTTGTACTCTGGCCAGAAACAACACGCATCTCATTCATGAGTTTCTGAGCTGAACTCTGCAAATATCCTGAAACTGTCGAGGCGCTCAAGGGATCAGTATTATCCAGATAGAGAGTAATGAAAACCATGTTGTCGTTACCGAATCCTCTATCAAATCCGTCTGGAATGTAGATTATGGCCTTGATTCTGCCTTGTTCAAGGAGACGCTTGGCACTGTCAAGATCTGGAGCGTCTGTTAGATGGACTGTATCCTCTGCGGAAACCATGTCCAGAAACGCAGATGAATACTGACCGTTGCTATATCTGACCACTGCGACAGGTATATGAGAAATTGATCCGCCAAACGAATTTCCGAGAAGAATCAACATTAGGAACGGGCCGAGCAGAGCTGACATCATGACGAATGGTTGTTTTGTGAATTTTCGAATGTCTCTTTCGCATATCCAGAGTGCACCCTTCACCTTCGCATCGCCTCCCAAACACTGACGAATTTTCTACGGCGAACAACAGTATCTTCTCGAATACTCCTTCCCGTGAACTGCAGAAATACGTCGTCCAACGTTGGTTCGCGTAGCGTGATTGTGCGGATCTTCCCACCGTTTGCATTTACAAGTTCAACTATCTTAGGAACTGACTCAGCACCATTCTGCGTTACAATCGTGAGAGCGGTTTCCAGCCTCTTGACTTTGATAGTAAAGTCAGCTTTTGTCAGTGCCTCAAAAGCCGCCTCAGGTAGATTCGAGAATTCCGCCTCGACAACATCTCCCCCCATGATCTCCCGCTTCAACTCATGAGGTGTACCCAGTGCCACAAGCCTTCCATAATCAACGATAGCAACCCTGTCACAGAGAGCCTCCGCTTCGTCAAGGTAATGAGTCGTAATGACTATCACAATCTTGTCCTCCTTGTGAATCTTCCTCAGATATTCCCAAATCGAACTGCGAGCCTGAGGATCCAATCCCGTGGTCGGTTCGTCCAAGAAAAGAACCTTTGGACGGTGAATAAGCGACCTTACTAGTTCAAGTCGGCGTTTCATTCCACCTGAGAAACTAGCAACCGAAAAGTCTCTTCTTTCAGATAGCCCTGCAACTTCAAGCAATTCATCGATTCTCTCACGCCGCGTCTCCTGTTTGATACCATAATACTTGGCATAGAGTTCCATGTTCTCGTATGCGGTTAATTCAATGTCCAAAGTCATCGCTTGTGCGACAACACCTATGCTTTCTCGAACTTCAACTGGATTTTGTCTTATGTCGTAGCCAGCGACTCTAGCCGTACCGGCTGTAGGGGAAAGTACCGTCGTTAGCATTCGAATGAGAGTTGTCTTCCCTGAGCCGTTTGGGCCGAGTAAACCAAAGATCTCTCCAGATCTAACCTGGAGGTTTATGTGATCAACAGCCACGAGAGAATCAAAACTTCTCGTAAGGTCGACTATTTCAACGGCGGCGTCCAACAATTGTTCAGCCCATCCTATCAGTTGCATCCGAGAGAGATAAGCAAGGAGTCGTTTTAGTACATCTTATATTCATGCTTGTTGACTCTGAGTCAACAGTGGCATCAAGGTGGTCTGACAATTGACTGTTGATAAACGCAAGTATTTCGCCTTCATTTTTCTATTCATGCTCATTGTTTCGATTCACCACACATTTCACTCAGCGAATGCTATCGGCGTCGCGAAGGTTATTGCAAGAAATGTGTATTGGGGAACGAATGAACTGGTTCCTCAGAACGTGCGTCCAGGAGATAAGAACGTTCAACTTTCAATTGTTCTTGCGAATGTGGGCGACGACACAGCACGCAGTGTTACAGCCACACTAATTCTGGAGCCACCGCTTGAGTACACTTACTTCCAAGATGGGAAAGAATACAGTGCAACATCTGTCTCCAAGACCGCCGGAGACATCACAGCCGGGATGAGTTTCACAGTCACATTTACGCTCAACGTCAATTCTAATGCAGAAGAGGGAATCTACCACTACACTCTTGAACTGTCATACAAATCAGCAAGAGAACTTCAGGACATGACGAAGTCATATTCCATTGAAGTTCCCATCTGGTGGGGAGACCTACTTGTTCAGGAGGTTTCTACTCAACCAGCCAAGATATATCCCGGCAGCAAACAAGTCCAAGTCACAGTGACCATTGCCAACTCAGGAACTGGCATAGCCAGCAATGTTCGACTCTGGCTGGAGTTGGAATCCCCATTCAAAGCATCATCAAGTGGGTCTGACACCCTCATCTTAGGAGAACTTCCATCAGGCCAGATCTATCCCGCTTCATTTATCGTAGACGTTCTAGACAGCGCTTCCTTTGGCAGATACTATGTAACTCTGACTGAACAGAGAGGAGAAAAGCACGTTCCGATTGGAGAGGTTCCACTCTATATCAATGAGAAAGTCAAATTCGAAGTGATCAATGTAAGTCCAACTGAAACCCAAGTCGGCGAGACTGGCGTTCAGATTCAAGTTACACTAAAGAACACTGGTTCTGTTAAGGCCGAATCTGTGAGAGTTTTCCTGCGTGTTGGCAACTTCTTCTCAGGGACATTAACTGACTTTTTGGGAACCATGCTCGCAGGCGAGACCAAGGTCGCATACTTCACAGTGGACGTTAAATCCGATGCCCAACCACAGGAATATGTTTTCGATTTGAGAATTGACTGGACGCAGGAAGAGAGTTCTCTGGATGACACGTTGAGAATTTCTCTCAATGTGAATCCGCCGGGAACTCCAGTAGCTCCTATTGCACTTGTCACGGTCATTGCAGTTGCCGCCGCAGCATATTTCCTGTATAGAAGACGCAAAGCAAAAAAGATTCAGACTTAGTCAATGAATCTGTGGGCAACAGTTTGCTATGGTGCGTAGACAGTTGGCTCGACGGTGGGCTATCGCACTTCTTCCCGTAGTGTTGATCTGCTGTCTGATCGCACCAGCCTATTCGCATACGACAATTGGAAACCTGAACGGCTCGGAACCATTGTTTAGAGAAAACGATCATGAACTTAATCCAACGAATGACTTCGGCCAAGCTCACGTGCCTGGACCGCTGGGATATGTCTGGCCGGGCAGTGGACTAAACATATATGCGGACATGCCTAGTTATCCACCAGGATATCAGTCCCCATTCACAACATTCGAACATCCGCTACAAGCAGGGGGAAATTCCTATGCTCCAGAAGGAGCAATCCTAACATCAACGTCTGATCACGATAGCATTGGCGACTTGATATTTGCAGTAAACTTCTCCCAGCCAAGCCGCTTTGCCACAGCGGAAGATCCTGATCCAGATTTCAGGTATGGCGCAATTACAATCTACATCCCCGCGCCAGTATTTGACAAGACGGGTACTCTTGTTCAAGATGGATTTGAACCAGCAGGAGGCATAGACTGGGAAGGCGGCGAAAATACAAACATTGTAACCACAATCACAGACAATTATGGCGGAATATTTGTCACGAGAGCCGATCAGAACGATCCCTTCGCACCGGGTTCATGGATTCTTTTCATCAGCCCGTCTGCAAGCATAAACTTCACGTCCGGTAGAGACTACAAGGAATGGTACTATTTTCGAATTAACCAGATGAAAGCACCTTTCGTTGCAGGCCAATACTTCTTCAAAATGTTCCTCGACAATCACTATCCAATTCGCAGCTCAACGCAATCCAAGTACATCAACAGCACAATGCCAATGGAGAATTGGCCTATCCTCCTAGTCAAAGGAGAGGTTGATCCCGGAATAATCTCAGGAACCATAAGACATGGCGACTTGACAAATGGTGCTCTCTACGGTCTTCCCATCAATCTCCCAGGAAGAGTTA
>CAZJUU010000033.1:0-11278 GCA_964549295.1 uncultured Candidatus Bathyarchaeia archaeon | reverse complement strand
AGGATAGGGTCGCTTTCAACCTACCCGTTCGCGGTTCTTGAGCGCAGGGTCGCCACATTTTGGGAGATAACCATCTTTGAACTTCTCATATCGAGCTCTTTCTGTGCTTAGTTTTCCGCGGATGATGATCTCCGCGCCTCGAGCGCCCGAGTTCATTACTCTCTGCAACGCCCAGTAGGCGGCTCTTCTAAAATGAACTCCTCTCTCAAGAGCCTGTCCAACCTGCGAAGCCACAACGTCAGCATTCAGTTCAGCAACATCAACTGAAGCCACCGAGATCTGAGGATTCTCAAGCCCAAACCTCTCTTCAAAGACTCGGGTAAGATCCCGTATGCTTTGACCCCTTCTCCCAATCACCATTCCGGGTCTGGCTGCGTAGATCACTATCCTTGTTCCAAGAGGGGTCTTCGTAACTTCAGCGCGACTATAACCTGCTCTCTTGAGTTCGGAAGCGAGGTACTCGTCGATTTCGCTTTTCTTCAAACTCTCCTTAATAAAATACTTATTGACTGACATTCAGCATTTCCCTTCGTGACTTGAAAGCACCTGGAATAGGAAAGAGCAGAAGTCACGCTGGGACTCTTGAGAGACAAGCATTCTGCTATCCACCAGTTTTTCAAAGTGCCAGATTGCAATCCTGAGCCCATTATATATCTCTATCCCCCTAGCCCCAAGCGGATAGAAGATAACGATTCAGAAATGTATGATCCAGTAACTTCTTTCGATCAACTAGAGACGGAGCATTGCTGTTTTGTGATTGGTCAGCTTGGAGTCTCGTATCCTACGAGTTCGATATGACTTAGCGTCTCGAAAGATGGAGATGCTCTTCCAAAAGCTCGGGGAACGTAGCTTCTAATCTTTCTTCCTCTATGAGACGCTGCATGAATTATCCGCAAGTTTTCAAGGTCGAGACCCTTGTACTCGGCGTTGGCCTCTAGTTCGTTCAACAATCTCAGAATTCGATTCGCAGCCTTAACGGGGTATTTTCCGGCGTACCATCTCTCAGGTAGGCTCTTGTGAGCGACCTCTTTCTTGTACCGCCTGTATGCAATCGGTCGTTTTTTCTTAATGACCTGTTCCAGAAGGGTTTTTGCCTCTGCGATCTTCATTCCCCTTATTGTGCGGCAGATGTTGACAGCTGCCTTTGGCGATATCTTGAGTTCGCGACCTGCACATTTCACGGTCTTGTCGGGGTCCAATGCCTTGACCGAGTACCCCCATTCTGGCATATCGTTTTACCTTGCACATATTGAAAGTGCGTTCTACAACAATAATGGGCAATAAAAAGCCTTTTGATCAACGCCGACTATTCCTGAGCTATCACAGTCAAGTTTGTTCGAGGGCGATGTCTTAGAATGAAGCGTCAAGAGAATTTCCAGAGGGCGGAGGCAGAGCTTCGTGGAACCACTCTTCGAATCTACTGGCACATATTCAAATCTCAAGATTCCGTAGGGGTCAGAGAAGTCCAGAGGGCGTGCGGGTTGGCGAGCCCGAGTACAGCCCTCCATCATCTTGAGAAACTCAGAGAGCTGGGCGTGGTTCAAAAAAATGAGTATGGCCAGTACAATCTCGTTGAACAAGTTAAGGTTGGAACACTTCGCCTCTTCCTGAAGTTTGGCAAACTTGTCCTCCCACGTTATCTATTCTACGCAGTCTTCTTTTCGGCTTCTCTTGCACTGTATCTCCTCGGATCAATGTGGTTCTCCTTGGTTCCAGACGCTATGGCAGTGCTCTTTGGGCTTAGCGCATGCCTGGCCGCGATATACGAGACTGCGAGAATTTGGAGGGAGAAGCTGTTCTAGAAGGCACACTAGCCGTTCTAGAATGTAGAATTAAGGGTGTGTGTGACACAACTTCAACATTGAGTCATGGAGAATGAGCAGTTTGAGGAGGGAAGCAGGCTACGTGGCGGTTGGGCTGATTCTTGCAGTTGCGATGACGTTCACCTACTTCCAGCTGACTATGAACGTGGGTGCGCCTGCCACGTACGAGGTTCTAAGGGAAACAACTGCAAAAGTGGATGTGGGCGCCGCAGCGCAGACAACGTTCACTCCGATACTGTCTGCAACGACTTTGATTGTAGCTTTCTTGTGCGCATGCCTTACCTATGGTGTCACCAAGAGAAGATCGAATGGAACATAGTTCCCTAGGAAGAAGCTACGTTCACGATCCACAATGGAATGTGACGAAACGCTTCGATGATACTAAAAAAGGGGTTACTTCAAGGGAACGTACATCGAGCTTCTTGATGCTCCAATGCCAGGCGTTCCATGAGATACCTTCTTGATGGGGATGGCAAACTCTCCCAGATAGTGGCCAATCATCTCAGATGTAATGTCGACCTGAGAAAATTCCTTGCCATTATGAACCAGTATTGTTAATCCAACCATTTCGGGAAGGATAATCATGTCTCGGCATTGTGTCTTTATCGGCGATCCTTTTACTTTACCAGATGCGCGTCTTACTTGTCGGATCTCTTCCAGCAATTTCTTCTGATCATCAGTCAACCCTCTGAGTAGTGAACGACGCTGTCTTGATGGAAGTAGTTTTATGAAGTCATCCATTGATGTCTGCTGAAGCTGCTCGAGACTGTATCCTCTGAAATGGAATTCTCTAGGCATCTCTATCATCCCAACAAGCTTTCGATGGTCTAGTCAAATGTTTCAGACGCAGTCTACCTCGCGCTTCTTATGGCTCTCTTTGCCCTGCCGGATTGCCTCGCTGCTATCAGTCCAACCTTTCTACCTGGTGGCGTATCTCGGGAAACTGTTGTCGGCTTTCCAGCATGTTTGTGTCTTCCTCCCCCGTATGGATGGGATGCTGAGACCATTGCTTGTCCCTTGACGACTGGCCATCTTCGACCTCTTGATTGCATCAGAACTCCAACTGCCCCTGCTCGGAGGAATGGCTTCTCAGTCCTGCCAGCAGCAGCGACAACCCCGATCATGGCACGACATTGATCCCCGATGTACACAGACTTTCCTGAGGGTAACCTCAACTCGGTTCCCATGGGCGTATGTGCAACCACTGTCGCGTAGGTTCCTGAAGACCTAGCAATCTTGCCGCCATCGCCAGGTCGCAATTCAATGTTGCATATCATAGTCCCCTCTGGGATTGAGTTGACCGGCTTGATGTTGCCAATCTCCACATTGGCAGATGGCCCGAAGACTACGTTCTTTTCAGCGCTAAGTCCTTCGGGCGCTGGGATATAGATAGTTCCACGATTTTCAAACCTGATTAGTGCTAGCGGTGTTCCTCTCGCTGGTTCGTGAAGAATATCCTCAACTATTCCTTTCAGAGTCTCCGATGTCCCGACTGGAAGCGGTGGATAGGAGACTTCGCTGATTCTCCTATGTGTGGGAGCTCTGAAGACAGAGGTTCCTCTGCCTCGTCTCCGAACCAATATTCGCTTTCCCATGTCTGACCCTTCTCCTAGAGTACACCTAGTTTAACAGCCAAGTCCGCTGCTTTATTCTCCGGAACGAGTTTCACGTAGGCTTTCTTGCGTCCATCTGATGTTATGCAAGTGTTGACTTCAGCCACGTCGACTTCGTAGAGTTCTCTTACGGCTCTTTTGATGTCATTCTTGTCAGCTTTTATGCTGACTATGAACGTTATCTTGTTCTCAGCTTCAATTAGTGTGATTGTATCTTCTGAAATTAACGGATGCACAATTACTTCACTACTCTCCATTTTTCCCAATTACTCATCCTCTCGAATAGAATTGATCTAGGACCTTCAGTGCGGATTCGGACCAGACTGTAAGTCTCCCCGCATCCGTACCTGGTGCCAGTAGTCGAACATTGAGGTTCTTCGCTTCAACCACATCGACGCCGGTAAGATTGCGGGCCGCCTTTCCCAGTCCTTTGTCTTCTCCAACCACAAAGAGCGGCCCCACCGCGAATCGTTTAGCCTTGCCACGCATCCTACTCTTGCCTGATAGACTCTTCTCTCTACCTCGAACCCTCTCTAGGTCCTTGCTGACGCCTAGTTTCGTTAGCAGGGTTCGAACGTCTGACGTTTTGGAGAGGTCTTGAATCTCATCTGAGACAACCAGTGGAAGACTCTCAATCTCGTCGACAGCATGCCCTCTTTTTCTAACAAGATCCTTGGATGCCGTCGCGGCCACAGCTGAGAACAATGCGACTAAACGTTCTTTCCGATTTACCTTTTTTGCAAGATTCTTTTCAATGCTGGGAGGGTGGGTTAATCGGCCTTTGACGACGTTTGGAGCGAAAGCTGCTGTTCCGGCTCGTGGATGGTGCTCTCCTCTGACTCTTGGCACTCTCGCCAAGGCTCGTCCGACTCCAAATGATTCGGCTGATGTTCTCTTTCCAGCCATGAGGTTACGTCCCTTTGGCTGGAGCGTATGGGTCTGAAGCGCAACAACAGCCTTCCTTATGATGTCTGGCCTGAAATTAGTGAAGAAAACTCCTGGGAGTGTGACCTGTCGCACCTCGTTCCCTTCGATGTCGTAAACTTTGGTAGATTGTTCGGACAAGTGTTACACCTGCTATTCTAAATGAGTGGTTCCTAGGCTTACATACTCGTACTTGGGTGGTTCTGCTCCGAAAGCTTCCGGTCTCGCAGCCCGTCTTAGAGTTATGACTCTTTTGAGCGGCCCTGGGACGCTTCCTCTTAGAAGGACGTATCCTCCGCCTACGATACCGTATCTGATGAAACCGCCCTTTGGAGTAATCTCTATGCCTTTTTCACCTATCTTGAGAATCTGTTTGTTATACTCTGTTCTCTGCATGAAGCCAGTCTGACCGGCACGTGGAACTGAGTACATTACATAGTGAGGATGCCAAGCGCCGAGTGTTCCGATTCCACGTACAGTCTTTCTCGATTTGTGAAGAAGTTTTCTAACGCCCCAACGTTTCACAGGGCCCTGAATACCTTTGCCTTTTGTCACCGCGATAGCGTCAACCATCTCACCTTCTTTGAAAGTATCTTGAAACTTCACTTCCTTTCCAAGAAGGTTCTTCGCGTATTCAAAGCACTCTTTAATCGATTCGCCTCCAACCTTGACCTCCACGATATCGGGCGTCTTCCTTCCAATCTTTGCGAGTCTCGGTTGGGTTGCCAAGATGGTTCTGATCTCAACGATCTTCTGCAGAGCCTCCTCAATCTTCTTCAATGAATTCTCAGTGGAATGTTCCTTTGGTATCGAAACGGCTCTGTTCAAGTCCTTTGGAGGGTTATCTGTCCAAGCTTCACAATACGACTTGAGTCCATTTGGACTCTCTACGTAGGCTCTAATTCCGGCGACAAGAAGAGGCGGAGTCTCTATCACGGTAGCTGGAATCACAATCTCCTTTCCAAAAGTAAGTGAACCCTTTCTATTGTCTGTTGCGAGAACATGAGTCATCCCAGCTTTAATCCCGAGAAAGGCCAGAAGGGCCGGTTTGCCATCGATTGTTGGCCAGTATCTTATTCTAGCAATAGAACTTGCAGCTCGTCCCCTCGGCATGTACGAGAGTGATCCTCTTTTAGGACCGTGAACTTTCCGATGACCCATTGAGATCTTGCCCCTACAAATCTTGAAAGCGATAGATCAAACCTGTCTCTTTGGGTTTTCATATCGAACTCTCAAGTAAGGCCACTCTACAACGAGAAGTCATCCATTTTAAGGTTTCCTCAATTGATCTTGGAAACACCTTTCTAACCTTGAGCGCTCAGATACTTTCGGAGTCGACACAACATTGTTGACCAGTGAAAAGGTTTACATTAGAATCAGTAGGAGAGCTGACTGTGGAAGAGCATGTCATCTGTACTTGACGACCGGTCACGTTTGACGGACATAGACCGATCAGACATGCTTTCAATTCTGAGGCATGTGCCTGAAGATCTGCAAGAAGCTATCAAATCGCTTTCACAACATAGGGTTGGAACAGCAAGCAGTACAGTACCAGAAAAGGTTATGATCGCAGGTGTCGGCGGATCTTCAATTGCCGGCGACGTCGTTTCAAATTGGCTGTCAGATCAAGCGTCCATTCCAATAGTAGTAAACAGAGGACTGCACCTACCTAAGTTTGTAGATGAGAAGACCCTTGTGATCACAACAAGCTATTCCGGAGATACCAACGAGACGCTTGACCAATTCGACGAAGCGAGAAGTAGGGGCTCCATGTTGCGTGTAGTCACGTCAGGTGGAAGATTGGAGAAAGTGGCCTGCGAACATGGGGTTCATGTTGCAAGAATCAAGTCGGGCATGCCTCCGCGGACCGCATTTCCACAGATCTTGGTTGCCATGGCGTCTATTCTTCAGGAATATGGAGTGATTCAAGATCTGAGCGAGATACAATCTGCTGCGGAATATTTGAAGAGACTTAGACAAACGGTCGACTTTGAGGAAGAGACTGACAACAATCTTGCGAAGAGGATGGCTCTCAGACTCGTTGACAAGTTTCCAATTATTTACTCGCTTGAACGCATGAGCTCCGTCGCTCGACGCTTCAAGAATCAACTCAACGAGAATAGCAAAGTTCACTCGAAATTTGACACGATTCCAGAGATCTGCCACAACGAGGTGGAAAGTTGGTCTGATCTGGCATCTGACTTCTGGCGATCAAGATGTTCATTGATCTTCATTAGAGATGATGATAAGGATGAAAGAGAAGCACGGATTATGCAGGAGACAGTGAACTTTCTGAGGAGACTCCGAATTGGTGACTTACTTGAAATTATTGGAACTGGATCAAACAGACTGTCGAGACTTCTGTCTGCGATTCACATAGGCGATTATGTGTCATTCTATTTGGCGATTGTCAGGGGAGTAGATCCAACTCCAATAGAAGGGATCTCGATGCTGAAGAAGGAGATCTGGCGAAAAAACAAGACTTGACAAAGACTCATCCTTTCGTCACTCCGAGGGGAAGAAGCCTAGCAACCTTTGTAGCTATTCCGAGCTCATGACTCACATTTGCAACTCGATCTACATCCTTGTAAGCTCCCGGCGCTTCTTCGCTGACCACCGCCATGTCAGCTGCTCTAATCATTATTCCCTGATTCTCAAGATTCTTCTTCACGTCGCCGCCCCAGAATCTCCGTTTCGCCGCCGCTCTGCTTAGAACACGGCCTGCACCATGAGCCGTTGATCCGAAACTAAGCTCCATAGCTTTCCTAGTTCCAACAAGAACCCAAGAGCATGTACCCATACTTCCCGGGAGAAGCACGGGTTGACCTACTTCTCTATAGTCAGCTGGAACCTTTGCGTTTCCAGGTGGAAAAGCACGTGTAGCACCTTTTCGATGAACACAGACTCTCACATTCTTTCCATCTATCTCATGTTCTTCAATTTTTGCAATATTGTGTGCAACATCGTATATGACATGCATATCCATTGCATCAGCAGATCTCTTGAAAACCCTTTCAAAAGCCTCCCTCGTCCAGTGGGTGATCATCTGTCGATTAGACCACGCAAAGTTACAGGCCGAAGCCATCGCGGGAAGATAATCCTCAGCTTCTCGACTCTTCAATGGTGCACATGCCAGTTGACGGTCTGGAAGCCTAAGGTCGTATTTTCGAACTGACCTTTCCATAACAACAAGATAGTCACTGCATATTTGGTGGCCGAAACCTCTACTACCCGTATGAATCATAACCAATACCTGCCCCGGTCTTTTGATTCCCAGTTTTTCTGCCACGACCGAGTCAAAGATCTTATCAACCTTCTCTATCTCAAGAAAGTGATTTCCACTTCCAAGGCTCCCAAGTTGAGAACACCCACGCGCCTTGGCTGAAGATGACACTCTGGAGGGGTCTGCAGATTCCAAGCAGCCACTCTCTTCACAATGCACCGAATCCTCTGACCAACCGTATCCCTTGTCCGCTGCCCACTGAACACCATTCTTGACCACCTTGTCAAGTTCAGTTGGACTTACCCTTATCTTTCCCCGACTTCCCAATCCGGAAGGAACATTGTTGAAAAGAGCTTCGAGAAGCTGCGGCATAACTCCGCGAACATCCTTCTCTTCAAGGTTTGTTCTTAGAAGTCTGGCACCACAGTTAATATCATAACCAACTCCCCCAGGGCTAACGACTCCCTCGTCGCAGTCAGTTGCGGCTACACCTCCTATTGGAAAACCGTATCCCTCGTGACCATCAGGAAGAGTTATCGCCCACTTGTAGATCCCTGGAAGATGCGCCACGTTAGAACATTGCTCTATTGTGAGGTCACTCTTCATTTTTTGAAGAAGATCCTCATCACTATAGATTCTGCCTGGAACGCGCATTCCTGACTTGTATGATTGAGGAATCTCCCAAACATAGTCTGAGACTTTATTCACTGGAACCTTCCCAGAAGATCGCCCCGCCGCGCCCTCTTCACTCAACAGTTCATCCCTTCACGAATCTTGATTGATCGCGTAACTATTTTCCATGGCACATTTAAACTAATAGAAGACAAAGAACCCCGGATCTGATTCGATCCGGACCAGATTCTTAGAGATCTAGTATGTAACGCAGCGACACGAGCCCCTGTTCAGTCTTTATTTCCATTCTGTGAAAAGTTATTGCTTTTACCTCAACTCTTGATCGATGTTTTTCAGGAGAATAGGTTTCTCCAAAGGCTTCAGCTGAGAGCTTGAATATGTTGTCACGTCTTTGAATTGAAACAACGTTGAAGCGAGAGTACAGCTTCATCTCAGTCTCAAATTTCACTAGTAGCGTCTCCAGCCATTTGTAGAGCAGTCCATATTCATCATCAGTTTCAAGACTGAATAAATCGGTTGTCTTCTGTTCAACAGTTGACGTATCGACCATGACTTCAAACATGGCAAGCGCTGCGTTTCCGAAGGCTTCTTCCAGTGAACGTCCATATGCCACTATGTAAGCGTCTGATACATGCTCTAGGAATTCGAATCGTTTCTCAAGTGAATCCGCCACGTGTTCCACCAGCCTGACACATATAGTTCATTTGAGTTTCAAATTCTTTTTGAGCCTCAAACTCAACAAAGAGTTTAAGATTAGGCGGTGCCGCTTACGATTTTCTCAGAAACGCCGGGACGACCTGCCGGGATAACGCATGAGCAGATCATGCATCTCGTGGGCCGAGTGGACTAACCCAAACTCGATTGGGGTCTAAAGGCGCGGGCCTTGAGTCTGAAGACAGAGAGCCCGTGGCCCCTTGCGGGCCTCGAGGGTTCAAATCCCTCTCCCGGCGCCAAACCTTGCAGCGACCTGTTCATGTAAATTCTATTGTCAAACCTGGAACAATTCTGTTTCGTCCGGTTCGGAAACCGTAAATACATAAACTATAAGCTACTAGTCTTCGCTGATTGCAGCATGGCTAAATCGAAAACAGCGGTTGTCATATCGCTCATCCTTTTCATGACGCTTCTCTCATTGGGTGGCTCTATCATTGGAGTACTAGCGTCTCCCGCCAGTCCTATCATAGGCATGGAACAACCGCTATACACCCGATTCAATAAAGAAGCCTACTTCAGGGGTGTGGGTTTCACAACCGGAAACTATTACATATGGATGCAGAGGCCTGATCAGAATTCTACACGCTACACAGGAACTAGTTTTCAACCAGCTGCTGATGGTTCGATTCCCTCAGAAACCAAAATCTCAATAAATGTTGATTATCCATTCGGAACATACAAAATAAGCGTATCACAGTCACCTTCGTCAGACACGTCGCTTACGCAGTGTCATTTTGGTCTCTGGGGAACGGACAAGTCTGTATATCAGAGGACTGAAAGCGTTCTGATTCTTGGAGGAGGAACTTGGCCGGGAAGCAGTGTGAAACTCATAGTCAGAAATCCACTTGGAACTTTCGTGTTCAACTCGACTATTGCTTCCAGTGTAAACGGAACATTCTCGGCAAAATGGAGAATTCCAAACAATGCCGTAACAGGATCAGATGACGTGTTCATCGATGGCATGGGCACGTTCGATGATCCGAAAAGGGACTATTTTCACAAAACGGGCTTTACCGTCACATCTGCAGCTTTGCAGATCTCTGTTTACACAAAGCCCCAAACCACATCTCAAAGAACTGAAACATCAGCTATGGACTTCCAAGTGAAATATCCTGACGCGTCACCTGTAGTTACTATCGGAGGAGAGAAAGCCCCAGTTTCCCTTACAAACGGTCCCATCCTTGTTGCACAAATCTTCCCGAAGTTGACAGATGCTACAAATGGTGTGTGGAGAGCTTCTTGGGAGATTCCTGTAAACGCAACCTTGGGATCAGAGTACAGGTACGAATTGAATCCAGAAGATTTTGATGACGGCTTCAAGAACATTGGAGTATCCGACAAAATAGTGTCTGACCTTTTCACTGTGGCTCCTGCCACACTCAGAATCGAGATTGAGACAAACAAGACGGCTTATCAGGTTATGTTTGACTCGATCAATATCCGATCTTCAGTTACGTATCCAAGCGGCGCTATTATGAGCAATGGCAAAGTCACTCTTCGAGTAACCCACGGTAAACTCAATCAGACAATTCCCATGACCTACAACAATTCAACAGGTTTCTGGCATGCAACTCGATCACTCACATTTCTTGAACTCGCACAGATAGGGACATGGACTCTTTCGATGGAGGCAAACGATGGCCTTGGAAACATTGGAGCAACAAGTACGGAAGTGAGTGTACAGCCTTGGCTGGCGGTTCTGGCTTTCGCTTGTCTAATCGTGGGCCTATTCTTTTTCATAAGGGGACTGCAGTGGCTAAGACGAAAGCATTGGAAGAAGTTATCAAATAGTTTGAAGAATTTCCGTTTTCCATTCAGAAAACCGCAAACTGAGTATTGAACTTGCTCCATCCAACCTTAGACTGTTGACTCCGTATTCTATCCATAGTTTCTGAATCATCACACACGAAGACGGTATAATCACCTACTCTAGAACCTCACCTGTCACGCCATGAATCCTGATTTCACTTACTTTGTCTTGATAGCGATAGCGAAAAACGTAGAGCGGAATGAGAAACAGGTTTAGCCGCGTTACCTCAAGTCTATTGCTCAATATCTTGCTGAAACTCTCTGGAGGCTTCACTATTCTGTCACGTAACTTGTCAAATACTATTTTCTTCTTGTCAACCGCGTCCCTGAGAATGCCTTTCAATACATCGTCTAGATCCGTTCTTTCGCTGAGACTCTCGAGAGGCCCACACTTGCTAAGCAACGCCTCAAAGTTCTTGTCCTCAAGACCTGTCTCATCGAGATAGAGGTGGTCCTTTCTAGACTGATATGCAAGTTCCACAACATCATCTATTGTGAAGTGTTTAGGCCTTCTCGCCATCATTGGCCCCACTTTTTCA
>CAZJUU010000032.1:0-11299 GCA_964549295.1 uncultured Candidatus Bathyarchaeia archaeon | reverse complement strand
TTACAACATTATGTTTGAAAAAGGGGCACTTGTTGCAGGGGATGTTGACGAAGCTCTTAGAATCGCCGAGAAATATCGTAGTCAATAGGTCAAGCTTGAATAGTCTCAGCACTGAGTTTCTCAGGAACCCACAAGCCATTCTTACTTGCTTTAGTAAACTCAAGAATTCGCAGAGGCTGTTTGAATACCGGGCCATTCGTCACCAGAGTATGAAACTCTCCTCTCTCGCCCATTTTGTCATGTCCCTTTGACTCAAGGTATCGTATGAAGTCCCAGTTGAATGGATGGCCTACCCATTCACTGTCGATAAGAGCCATTCTAGCGCTGACGACTATGGCTTCAAAGCCGTTATCGAAAAACTCGTTGAGCATCTTGTCATAGTCCTCACACCAAAGAGGCAGAAACGGTTTGACTTCAACGTCGCAGCAGACTCTCTCAATCCATTCTCTGTGCTCTTGGAGGTTTATGTCTCCAAACACTCCACCCTCAACTCCTTGGCTCTTCAGATATTTGGCGATCCTTTTGAACTCCATTTCGTAGTCCTTGGCAGAGGCCTTGCCGTACACGATCGGGATCCCCATAGCTGCTGCTTGAACATCAAGTATGTCTTTGGTCAGTCCATGACTTGCTGACGTTGATCCATCCGGGACCAACATAGTGAACAGAGAAGCAATCTTCAGACCGTTTCTCATCGCTCTATACAGTGCCAGAGAACTGTCCTTGCCGCCACTCCAAGATACAAAGACCCGCGTCATATCCTCAGCCGCTGACATCTCTCATACACCTCGATCCACTCTTCGGAAAGGTCCTATTCATTCGACTTTACCATTCTTGTTTGTTGCCCAAAGTTCCTTTGAGAACTTCTATTGACTCTGGTGAAATATTGATGCCAGTTATAGATAACACTCCTATGCGAAAGAGTTTTTCATCATGTTGGCGAGGTTTGTGCACGGTCAATTCGTCACTTATGGGCCGAATTGCCTATATGGCTGGATGGGCCATCCATAGATTTAAACCCTCATCGATATGGGTGGTGACTCTTTTGGATCCATTAAGGAATCTAGTCTGGTTGAGCACTAGGGCCTACGACAAGAGATTCCTCTATTCGCTGGGGGATGGGAAGGCGCATCCCGATGAGCTTACGACGGATGAGGCGAAGGCGTTTGTGAAAGGTGCGGCGGAATTTGGAGTAGACTACTTTTTCGTTACTGGTGGGGGAGACCCTCTGATTAGAAGGGATATGCTTGACTTGGCTCGGTATGCCTCCGAGTTCAGTATGGCGCCCTACATTAGGACGGATGGCTGGAGAATTGATGGGAGTGTGGCGAGTGAACTGGCGTCCTACGGTTGTAAGATTATTGTCACTATCGCTGGTCTCAGAGAGGTTGATGAGATGTTGAGGGGTGAAGGTGCCTATCAAAGGAGTATAGCCGCCGCGAAGCTGTGTGCTGATCATGGGATGTTGGCTTCGCTGAGTGTTGTGAATACCAAACATGTTGTTGATCAGATTCGTGACCTTGTGAGTCTTGCTCAGGAATTGAATTCACAGGGTTTCAGTCTAGCCTCTTTGATACCTCAACCGATTTGCGTGGAAGAACAGCGTGTGAGGCTTCTGCCTCTTGAGCCAACCCCTCAGGAACATGAAAGGGAGCTGAACGAGATCTACGCGTTGAGCAAAGAAAAGGGAAATGACATCAACATTATGGCGTATGACATATTCTACAATCGAATCGTCTCTCAAAATGAACCCAACACTCAGTTAAGGAGTAGGTGCAGCTTATGCCACAATCTTGAGAGCAACGAGTGGCTCGATGTCTTGGATGACGGAAAAGCATACGGCTGTAGCACGTTGGGGCTCATGTTTGGCGACGTCAGAAAAGATCCAATAGGCCAGATCATGAATAGAATCCGTAGCTCAAGTATTGTACGGAGAATAGGTGATAGAAGAAATCTGACGGGCAAGTGTGGAATATGCGAGTTCAATTCGATCTGCGGAGGATGTAGAGCACGTGCCTACGTATATTCCAGAAACATGTTCGGATCAGATCCTTCTTGCCCCTACGCTCCATCTTCAGCTTTGAAATTCTGAAGGTTTCTGTTGATTGCTGGTGGGTTGATGGCAAGAGAGATAAGCGAAGGACAGCGCATTGTTTGTTGTCCGGTAACGGTCGCTGGATTGAGATGGTAGTTGTACGCTGTCAAAAAGATTAGAGAGCTGGCGAAGAGCAGGTCAATCGGACCTAGTCCATCATTTACGGAATTCGACCTAGTAAAGACGCTTGAGATAGTTGACAAACAGAAGACGATCGGTCGAACTCTTTTGTCAAAAGAACTTGGACTTGGACAAGGGGCCACGCGTACTATCTTAGATCACCTAGAACGTGCTGAGCTTGTGGAAGTTGGGCGACTAGGATGCATTCTCACCTCTCGGGGTTCAAGGCTTCTCAAAGATCTCAGGTCTGTTGTTAGAGTGGGTTTTTGGATTCCTCAGGCAATACTTCCAATAGGCCCATTCAATGGTGGCGCTCTGGTTTCGAAGGCTGGTCAGAGGATCAGAAAGGGTTTGGAACAACGTGACGCCGCCATTAGGGTTGGAGCGTCAGGCGCAACCACATTTGTCTATAGAGATGGGAAATTGCTGTTTCCACCGGATGAGGTTGCGTCAAAGGAATGGCCGGAGCTTTCGGACAAGATAATTGAGGTCTTTCAACCTGGACAGAACGATGTAGTTATAGTTACGGGGGCCTCCTCATCTAGACTGGCTGAGGCAGGAGCACTAGCCGCTGCATGGACGCTTCTCGAGAATGTCTAGAAGAATGAATATTTCGAGCCGGTAATCCTATTCCTTTCAAGAACGCGACATAATAATAGAAGGCTCAAACTGAAATCCCTGCCTGAAGCGTAATTCTTTGGACTGTGACAAGCGTTTCGCAAGTCTTTTAAGAGTACTAGTAGACGTATGTGTTGATTCCCTCAAAACAATCGATGACTTGATTTGACCGAAGCAAAAGTGCTTCGTTACGTCAACAAGCTTGCTCGTGGCAACCATGTTGTACTTTTTTATGACGATCCGAATGAGATGCAAACGATCCTGTTGGAGATAATCAGAGATGGGTTGAGGAAGAAGGAAGTAGTAGCCTATCTGTGTCGTGATGTGAACAAAGCCAGGACCTTGCTTTCGGAACATGGCATTGATTTTGGTCGCTACGAAAAGGACGGGTTGATGGATATCGGCGAGGTAGCGCCCGAACAATCACGTAGACTGGGAATCGAGTTCTCTTCTAAGCCTGATGCGTTTATGAATTGGTTGAAGGCGTACTTCGACAAGAAGGGACGAAGACCTTTTAGAATGATTGTTGACAGTCCATTGAATTTCGGTAATCATCAGTGTACAATTGAAATCGAAAAGATGAATGAGAATCACTTCAGAGGGAAAGCATCTGGAAGATTGCCTGCGAAACTTGTCTGCGTGTACCGCAGCAAAGATGTTGTAAAGGCAAATGAAGGAGAACTTTTTTTCAAATTGATCAAGACACATTCTCATGCCGTATTTCCAGGAATAGCGTTACATACGGAATAGAGTTTCGTAGCCTGCATGCCTGATGTCAAATCTTCGATCGCGCATGCCTCGTTTTCAGGATTTTGGTCAATCGCCATCGTATGCTCTAGGCTAGAGGGTAGTCGTTCCAGATGACCATGTATGAGTAGTATGAATAAGTCTCATCCCGTGTTTCCATCTCCAAGAACTACGGGGGCTGTAACCTGGGCGGTTGTTTTTCGTCCTCGCAAGATTACGGTACGTCGTGCGCCCAATCAGTTTCACAAGTTCATCCTATGTCACAAATGATTCTAGAAAGTCTCGAACAGACTCCTTACCTTCCAGTCCCGAACCTTTTCGCTCCAAAGTCGAGCGGACTTGTCCAAGAAATCTGAAAAGTCTCTCGAGAGATAGTATCGTCTCTTTTTGCGTTTGATTAGTCCGAGTCCAACCAATCTTGTCATAACAGCGTAGTATCCGCTTTGTCCAACCCGATGTTTTTGGATGAAATCCCTCCATCGAGTCGCATCGTAATCGCCATGTTTTACCATCTCATCGAAGATCGCCATAGCAATGCCAATTAGGCGAGGATTCTTGTAGAATATGCACTCCATAAGGAAATGTATTCCAGAATCATCTGTGAGCCTGATTGCACTTTGAGGTTTTACCAAGAAAAATCCCTGACTTTTCATCGGTCTTCATTTTTCTTTGTTTGGTTATTTCACAAGAAATCTAGACTCGACTTAAGGTTTTCTCGTCTTTTTCAGGTATGATAGATAACTCGCTGTCTCATCAAATTCGCAAGGTTGTAGGCTATGCCTCAGATCGTTGGCGGATTTGATCCAAATGAATCTTCGAATCACATTTCCCTACATTCCTTGATGTACGGCCCTTGTCATTCACTCTTCTTTGTATGGTAGTGTCCTATCTTAAGAGGTGATCATTTTTGCCGAGCCATCTGGCGAGGATTCCATGGCCAACGGTAAAGGGATTGTGTGAAGACAGTTTGACCCTGATACACCTAAATGCTAATAATATCTCACTCGGCGGAGCGTTCGTGATATCCAGTTTGCGCAAGAAGGGTTTGGTTGAGATTGACGGTTAAGTCAGGAGAATTGAATCCTTCTGGAATCGAATCTTCCGGAAGTTTAATCTAGTGAATCTGGCGATTTTTGTAGAGGGATTCTCATGAGACTCCTCGCCAGGCCCGAGTCTCAGATTGCTGTGCCACTCTTGCCCGCGTCTTCTCTGGTTTTTGTCGCAGCCATAGATGCTGGGGAGGTTAGATCCTTTGAGCCCAGTCTTCAGACTATATGGATATCTTCAAGTAGCATTGTGACTCAACCGTTGATGGCGGGCAGTTCTCTGATGGAGCTAGTCCTAGTTGGAGGGATCGCCATAGGCTTGGTTGTCGGGATCGGGCTGGGTGCATTACTCTTTGGTTTGAAGTTTTGGTATCGGACGGGCCATCGCAACGCAACAGAGACTGTGAATACCAGAACAGTTGCGAATACTAGTCTACAGTTGGCTGACTACCATAGCTCCAGGTCAAAGCTTGAACCACAGTCGATGTTGGAGAATATGGTATATGTCAAATACTGTGTGAAATGCGGTAAGGCTTTGCCTCTGAACGCTCGCTACTGTTCTGAATGTCGTGAAGAACAAGATTACTATTGATAGGTGTGTACGATTGGAGGAAACGACGGAAGAAAGGTATCATAGACTTGAGGAACTGGTTGGCAAGGATGTCTACGATGCGAAAGCCAAGAAGGTGGGGACTGTCGTTGATATAGGCTATTCAAAGAATGGTAGAACTGCTCTTATCATAAGAATTGCTTCAGCTGGCATAGCTGACAAGTCTCTTACCGATAAAGAACTCGTGCTTTCACATATAGGGAAAGGACGTTTTGGGGCTCTCATGTTTGGAAGAGTTTCCGAGATTGGCGACATAATATTGCTCAAAGCCGAGTCTAAGGTTGAGTATGAACAAACGCCTGATTCTATCCTCGGCAAGGCGATGGAATCAGCGCAGACGAAGCCTTGTCCTAAGTGTGACAGAGAAAACGAAAGAATAGCAAAGTTCTGCGTTGAGTGTGGATATGATTTTCGTGAAGAGAAATCTTCGCGTCACATAGAGAGCGCTGTCAATGCTACAGAGAGGATTAATGATAGGATTTAGTCTAAGCAGTTATTCTTTCCTCTCCTTGAAAACCCAAACGGGACGGAAAAAGCCTTAGAATCATAGTTGGTTAGACGCGAGCAATTGTTTGAAGGCGTTGAGTCTCTAGTTTTTCTCTGCGCTAAGGTCACTGAAGTTTCTGAGTCTTACAAAGAAGAAAGACTTGAGTTCTTACCGCCACTTCACTTTCCACACTAACAGCTTGCCGGTATTCTTAGAGTGTAACTGAGACGGCACTAGAATAGAACATAACCGTATTTTTCGTCCACTACGGCCAATCCGTCGCTGGTTATTTGGTACTCGTGGGGTTCTAAACTATGGTTTATGTTGTGCGCAGCCTTGATCCACATGAATCTTCTTATTCTGTTTTGCTCCTCTTTGGATCGCATATCTATCACGACATCCATAGCATGTGATATCAGGGCTTCGAACCTATTATCCTGCATTCCTTCATGCATTACCATCATCATTGATCTCTGTTCCTTTGGCAAGCTCCTTTTGAAGGAGTGAACCATCTTTACTAGGTCATCCGGTGAGGTCGTGGTACTCAAGGGCTTAGAAATTGAGTCGAACACAATTCGACCTCCTGTGCCTCCCTGTTGTCCACTCAAATCTTGGAATGCCTCATTTATCAAAGCGTTCATTTGATCTACATCATCCAGTCTTCCCAGGGAGTATCTTTCTTCGCGTTCTCCTCCGCCGAAGCAATCGACAATCGTGAGCCTATGTGTACTCTCGTAAAGCATGGGGTTCAAACCGCGTCTCATTAGTCCGTCTCGAATCTCTTTAGGAGACTGGTCGAATGTTATGTATGTACACGCTTCTTCCTCCTTTATCCCAGCGCACAAAAATTGACGGCAAAACATGCTCTTGCCAACATGTAGCGGGCCATAGAGAAGGATGAAAGAGCCGACAAAGAAGCCGCCTTCAATAAGCCTATCGAAGTTGGGCACTCCAGAGCCTATGCGCATTGTTCTCTCCTAGTTTGATTCAGTCTCGTTTTACTTCTCTATTGGTGGTAAGACAGTGATTCCTCCTCTGCCAACGGTGAATCTCACAGCTTTCATGCTGTGCCCAACTCCGCGCATTTTCAGAATGTACAGTTGGCGCTTCAACTCGTCGCCTTTGAGAAACTGTTCAAGAACGACGATTCCATCCGCGATGAACTCTTCCATACCAGTGCCGAGACGCTTCTCACCGTGAGGTGTCTCAGTAATCAATAGGGTTGTGCAACCAACCTCTCGCAACGACTTGCGTAAGAGATGGATTATTGTTCGAATCTCAACCGTCTCATCCATCCCTACGGTCATCGTAGCCAATGAGTCTATGACGAGCCTCTCTGCACCTATTTTAGAAACAGAGTTGATGATTCGCTTCAAGGTTGGTTCAACACCTTCCTTTATAGAAGTGGTCAGATTGTCTACTACTGTGACTTTTCCCTCTTTTTCCAATGGACCGAAGTCGAAACCTAGAGAGGCCGCGTATCGATTGAATGTTTCGCGGGACTCGGAGAAAGGAGCATACACTCCCTTGTCACCGTACTTGGTAGCTCCATTGTAGAGAAATTGCGTTGAAAGCGCTGTCTTGCCCGCGCCAGCCCCGCCTGCTACGAGGATCAGTCCACCCTTTGGGAAACCACCAGACAGAAGATCATCAAACCCCTTGATTCCAGAAGGAATCTTTTCGATATCTCTAGACTTGCTCATATCGTCATCATACACCAGTAGTACTTTCCTCCAATTTCAGCATATTTGTTCCATCTGCAAACCCATGGAGGTTCCTAGCCGCAATCGCGTCTTGCATCGAACAAAAACAATCAGCAGGTTGACACAGCAAGAATCCCGGTGCCCACATGTTCCAAGTTCTAGCTAAGTTCATGTTGCTCTCCCAGATGACTTCTGAGCCAAGTTTGTAGCGTCGGAGTGGAAAATGCTTATGTCACTGATGTTTTGACCATGTCGTAACGATCATGAATTGTAACGGGGTAACCCCTAAATAACACTACCAAGTTTATATTCGAAATTCCCAATTGATTGAACAAAGTCGATCTGACTGTGGAATCGAACGACCTGATGTTGGAGGTGCCCACTTTGACCTTGGCCGAGATTGCCTTAGGACCAGTTCACATCTCCCATGGGAAATCAGGGGGGATGCAATACAGTATGGCGGCGCTTTTCACGCAAACGACCGACGAGATTTTGGAACGTATTTTCGGCCAAAAGGCTAGGGCCGAAATATACAACTATCTTGAGAAAACGTACAACTTAAACAAGAATGAGATCCCAGCCAAGCCAGACATCTTCTCAAAAGGCATGTCTTCCTTGTTTGGGTCAATATCTAACTTGATCGAACTGAACATTGCGAAAGTCGTCTGCAACAGATTGGACTTGGACATAGATCTCAAGGCGAACTTTTCCTTCACTGACTACGTTGCAATTGTGAAAAACCTGCGTAACCGACGAGTTCCCTGAGCTAGTCGCAAGTGTTGGCACCCTCTTTTTTTGGGTCATCTTCGCAAGCGCTTCTCCCCTTTGCCACATCAAATTGAGAGGATCGGTCCCTCATGATGCGCGCCAAAGGAGCTTCTTTGTGTGCACTAAGGCACGCACATAAATCTATCCAGACAAGAATCCTAGGGCCGTTAGTCGAAGTTCGTAGAATAATGTTCATCGTATGAGGATTAGGTTTTGGCCTCGCGGATAGGTTCTGGTTTCGTTTCATTATCAGTAATGATGATGAAGATGCATGTTCCAAAGGTTTCAATAGGCAAAGATTCAAGGACGCAAGGCAAGCAAAGATAAAAGAAGCATTTGTTTAATATGCAGTTCTCTTGTCAAGTTTCAGGGCTTCAGAAGTAAAATGACGGCCTGCAACATATACAATTACAGAGGCCACCAAAAGCAGAACTCCTAGAAGCCGGAGCCGCGCTCTAATGCATAACCCACCTAGCAACAGCAAAGCCAATGCCAGCAGATCGGTCCGTTTCAATCTGGACTCACATCCAGATGGTTTCTTTGGAAACAACTGGAAAGGATATTCCTTGTACTATTCATTCCATCTATGATATATTGAATGAAGAAGGTCTCGGGATTCATGGAGTGCATTGGCGAGTCTATCGACAACGCTTCAAGGATGATGGAGTTCAAGGGTTTCAATGGATAGTCCCATACATTGGTGCCATGGTTTTTGATGGCGCTTTCAATAACGATCAATGTCTTCGAAGGCTCCATCTGATGCCATGTACCTCGCCTGGTATTTCCTGAAGCGTAGGCATAGACCCACACAGCCTCGAACACCGCCACATGCACGCGCAGATAGCTGTCCATTCTAGAAAGAGTGCGGTCATTCTGGGGTAACGGCATAACATATCCAAAATAGTTATGTAGCCTGCGCGTACGCCGTGTCTTTAGGCGATTCGCGATGACCTTGGCTGAAACGAAACATGCCATGACTAAGCACTGTCCAAAATGCGGATGCCCTCTTATCAGTTACATATGTCCTATCTGCGAACACGAACTGCCAGACGGGCCATTCTGACATAGAATTCCGGATGCACCGTATTTATGAAATCCACTTTCTGATCGGCTGCTATCATGCTTCTGAGAACATCTGCATGAGGCCAGCAAAGCGCCGGCGAATTCCGTCGACATGGAATCGGACGTGTTTCGAATCGCGTGCAGAGGAGAATCGATGTTCCGCATTTCTCAGAATGAACAGATGAGACCAAAGCTCTCATCTGAACTTGATTATTTCATCATTGGCCGTGCATGACGCAATCCACAATCCTGAAAACGCCAGAAGAGTTATGTCCGTACACGTAGATAATGCACTGTCAAAACAGATTTGAGAGATTCCAAATGGCTGATGCGCCACTAGTTAGTACGCTCATAGCTGTTGGCTTACTTCCGGTTGCGTTCTTGTTCTTGCACGCTTTCCTGAGTGGTTTGAGAAGGTGGAGGTTTCATCGGTTCACGGGAACATTGGCAATAGTCTGGGATCTCAGCATGTCCATTGGGTACATGATCTACAGATCTCTTGGTGGCAGAGTCGAAGGCAGTTCCGTTGACTTGACCAACACTATTCTTCTGTATTTCATCATTCACGGACTGATTGCCCTTCTAGTTATCATATTAGAGTTTGGAGTCATCATCACAGGCTTGTTGCAGTGGAGAAAGAAGAAGACCCTAGCATGGCATAGAAGATTGGCGAAACCACTATTCGTCATCTGGTGGTTTGCGTTCATCACCGGAGAAGTATTCTATCTCGTGATGTACATGAAATAAATCACACGTTGCACGACTGACGATTCGGCCCTACGCAGCTGTTGCTATCTGAAGTTGGCAATTGTAGTCTAGAGCTTTTAAGCCCGCACCAAGTATTATTAAAGGGGTTCGAAGATGCCACGTGTCATACATTTTGAAATTAGTGTCGACGACCCAGATCGGGCCGCGAAATTCTACTCAAATATCTTCGGATGGAGAATAGAGAAATCTCGGGGACCAGTCGATTACTGGCTCATCAGTACAGGTGAGAAGAATGAGCCTGGAATTGACGGAGCAATAAAAAGAAGACAGCAACGAGAGGAGGGTACCACCAACACTATCGATGTTCCCTTCATCGATGAATTCATCAAAAAGGTCGAGAAGAATGGAGGCAAAGTACTCATGCCCAAAATGACCATTCCCAGCATTGGATATCACACATATTGCAGAGACCCAGATGGAAACGTCTTCGGTATCATGCAATCAGACGAAAACGCAAGATAAGCACCAACCATCTTCTTTGCTTTCTTCCAAATAGCATCCATACTTCGCTGTCTAACTTTCTTTCTTTCTGAAATGCTAGTTCCAGCGCTCAGATTCACTTCAGGATAAAATGAGTGACATCAACAATGGCTTCTGTAGAACAAGTTCTCAAGAAATTGAAGGCCAAGGCTCGATCTGAACAATTGGAAGGGATGTCCAGATACGGCATGGAAGTTGACCGCAGATTAGGAGTATCCGTTCCTGACATGCGAAAGATGGCGAAGGAACTGGGAAAGGACGGGGAGCTTTCAATCGAGCTATGGAAGACAGGCATACCCGAAGCAAGGATCTTGGCAGCGATGGTAGGCCAGCCGGAGAAGTTGTCAGAGAAACAAATGGAGAATTGGGTGAAAGACATCGATTCTTGGGATGTCTGTGATCAAGTCTGTATGAATCTCTTTGAGAAGACACCTCTTGCATGGAAGAAAATTCTTGACTGGTCAGAGCGGGAAGAGGAATTCGTTAAGAGGACTGCTTTCGCCCTCATAGCCTGCCTGGCGTGGCATGACAGAGATGCGGAAGACAAGAAATTCATCAATCTGCTGCCGGTCATAGAACGCGGAGCTACGGACGAACGAAATTTCGTGAAGAAAGCTGTCAATTGGGCATTGAGGAACATCGGAAAAAGAAATCAGAACTTGAACAAAGCCGCCCTAAATGCTGCTAGGAAGATCGAGCGAATTGATTCCAAGGCAGCCCGCTGGATCGCCTCCGATGCCATCAAAGAACTCGAGAGCAACGCTGTCCGGAGTAGACTGAGAAAGTGACGAGAGATTC
>CAZJUU010000031.1:0-11476 GCA_964549295.1 uncultured Candidatus Bathyarchaeia archaeon | reverse complement strand
GTACATTAGCAACACGTGAGGGTAGCATCTCTCTTGGAAAGAAATGAGATCATATTTCTTTCTGAAGGTGAATGCAGACAAGTTGGCTTGACGATGGAGAAAGCCATTGATATCATTGAGGACGTTTTCAGAGCTCAGGGACTGGGCCGAACATGGGTTCCAGACAAGACTTCGGTAAGATTTGATCTTGGCTTAGTGTTTGAGAAGTTTGTGGAGGGGCATCAACATTTCACAGCTATGCCGGGCTATGTCGGTTCGATTGACACAGTTGGGATAAAGTGGATCGGCCAGAACTGGCAGAATACGGCAAAACATGGACTCCCAAGTCTAATAGGTATGATAATCCTGAACGATCCAGAGACTGTTATGCCCCTCGCAATAGTAGGCGCTGGCTGGTTGACGGCTATGAGAACTGGAGCAGCATCAGCGGTCGCTGCTAAGTATCTTGGAAGAAGGGATTCTAAAACGCTCTGCATTATTGGCGCGGGATACCAGTCAATGTTCCAGCTTGACGCATTGGACAAAGTTCTGGATCTTGATGAGGTTCGTATCGTCGACATAAAAAGCGACGCGATGGAGAACTTCAAGAAAGGAATGACGAAAAGAACCGACCTCACAATTGTTCCAGAACCAAATCGAGAGAAAGCAGTGCGAGGTTCAGATGTGGTGGTTACCTGTACAGTCGTTGACATCCCAATGGTCAAAAGAGACTGGATCAAGGAAGGTGTACTGATACTGGCGATAGGAAGCTATCCGAATCTAGACTACGATGTCGTCAAATCCATGGATAAGATTGTCGTTGATCATTTGCTTCAAACGAGACACGCTGGCGAGTTGTCCAGACTCTTCTCCCAAAACCTGATTTCTGAGAGGGATATCTACGGGGAACTTGGTGACATAGTCGTAGGGAAGAAGAAAGGAAGAGAATCAGATGAGGACATACTGATGGTTCCCATAGGCATGGCAAGCGAAGACTTGGCAGTGGCCCATGAGACATACAAGCTGGCAAAGGCAAGAGGCATGGGCCAAAAACTCGCTTGGACTTGGTAGGCACCCCAGATAGGCTATTCAGGCCTGAACCGTCAAGGGGAATTTGAGAACCAGTTGCGGTACTGGCGTTCAGCAAGACTCTAAACCATGATAGCCTACCAAAACAATCTTTATTGACAATCTGTCCAGAATGAAAAGTAGTGCGAGTTGTCGTTTGTTCCGACTTATGTGAGCGCAAAATATTAACAAAAGCTTCAGTTATCTTGCTGCGTGGAGCGCAACGAAATGAAGTTTGATGGTAGAGTTGCATTGGTGACTGGGGCTGGAAGGGGGTTAGGTCGGGGAATCGCGTTAGCATTGGCGAGAGAAGGAGCCGACCTTGCGATAGTGGACGTGTATTTGGCGGATGGCACTGCAAAGGAGGTTGAGAAGATTGGTCGGAGAGAGCTCACCATCGAGGCCGACGTATCCAAGAATAATGAGGTTGAACATGCTGTTGAAGAAACTCTGAAGAACCTTGGAAAGATAGACATCCTTGTTAACAACGCTGGAATAGCAAGAATCGCCTCTGTAATAGACATGAAAGAAGAAGACTGGGATGCTACGTTTGGCGTCAACGTCAAAGGCGTCTTTCTATTCTGCAAGGCAGTGGCTAAGCATATGATTAGACAAGGAAGTGGAAGGATAATCAATGTGGCCTCTGACGCGGGGAAGACCGGTGAGCCTTTTCTCGCGGCTTATTCTGCGTCTAAATTCGCCGTTATAGGTTTTACTCAAGCATTCGCTCTTGAGATGGCCCCTTACAACATCAACGTGAACGCCGTCTGTCCCAGTTTTGTGGATACGAAAATGAATGACTATATAATCGAACAGATGAGTAAGCTGGAATCGAAATCGCCCGACCAAGTAAGAAATGAAATGAAATCAAATATTCCGTTGGGAAGAGTGGCCGTTCCTGACGACATAGCCAAAGTGGTTATGTTTCTTGCATCTGACGAATCGAGCTTCATCACCGGCCAAGCCATAAATGTAACTGGTGGCGGCATGCGGAAATTCTGCGTAGGAGGATAGAGTATCGCCGCTCGCTTGTTTGAGCCATATGTGAAAGCTATCTGGAACCAATTATATCTTTTGCCGCCTTGACTATCTTGTCTTCATTGGGCAGCACATATTCCTCAAGTATGGGCGCGAATGGAATTGGAACGCTAGGTGTGGCAATCCTTTTTATCGGCGCATCTAGGTAGTCAAAGCATTCATCCGCAACCAAGGCCGCGACCTCAGCGGAAAAACCGCACATTTCATAATCCTCATCCACAATGACCAGCCGACCCGTCTTCTCGACGGATTGCAGTATCGTCTTCTTGTCGAGTGGTACGATTGACCTCGGATCTACCACCTCGGCCTCAATTCCGTCAAACCTCAGTTTCTCTGCGGCCATCAATGCCTTGACAACCATGTAAGAGGTTGCCACGATTGTCACATCTTTGCCTGATCTCTTGATGTCGGCTTCACCAAACGGAATAACGTACTCTTCCTCAGGTACGGGACCTTTGATGGGGTACAACATCTTGTGTTCAAAAAACATGATAGGGTCTTCATCTTTTATGGCAGATATTAGAAGGCCCTTTGCATCGTAAGGAGTCGACGGAACGATCACTTTTAGGCCTGGGACATGAGCAAAAATACTGTAAAGGCATTGTGAGTGATGAGCAGCGAACGACTTGCCGCCGCCGATTACGGTCCTGATGACCAAAGGAACTTTCATTTGGCCGCCGAACATGTATCGCATTTTGGCAACTTGGTTGTATATCTGATCCATAGCTACACCAAAGAAATCTACAAGCATCAATTCAACAATGGGCTTCAGCCCTGTTGCAGCGGCTGTTGCACCAGCTCCTATGAATGCGGCTTCAGAGATTGGTGTGTCTCTCACCCTTTCCGGTCCGAGCCTATTCAAGAACTGTTCAGTCGGTGTCACGCCCATTGACCCCCCACCATAGAACACCTGCATGTCTTCACCCATCAAGAATATCTTGTCGTCTTTCTGCATCTGTTGAGACAGAGCCTCGCTAACAGCTTTCCTAAATGTCAATTCCCTAGGGGCACTCATCTTTCCATCCTCTGACAAGGTGGACTAACAAATACGTCATATAGTGCGCTTTTCGGATCTGGATCTGGACTTTCCTCTGCGAACTTGACGGCTTCTTCAATTTGTCTTTTGGCTTCTTGCTCAATCTCTTCAAGCTCATTCTCTGAAAACGCCCCGCGGCTGACTAGGATCTTTCTGAAGTGAGCTATTGGACACTTCTTTTTCCACTCCTCAACCTCTTCCCGTGATCGGTATCTTTCCCACGGGTCTGTGACGCAGTGTCCCTCAAATCTGTAGGTCTTGCATTCCATGAGCGTCGGACCTTTTCCCTGTCTCGCTCTATTGACGGCTTGCTTCGCCGATTCGTTGACTGCGATCACATCCATCCCATCAATCACAAATCCCGGGATGCCGTAGCTGCTTGCTCTGTCAGCGATATTCTTTATTCGCATCACCTTCGATAGAGGAGTTGCTTCTCCGTACTGATTATTCTCGCAGACGAAGATTACTGGAAGATCCCACACCGACGCCAGATTAATTGATTCATGAAAGGTTCCTTGGTTTGAGGCTCCGTCTCCAAAAAAACACACGCTAATTTGGTCGGTTCCCCGATATTTTGCAGACAACCCTGCACCTACAGCAAGAGGCAGCCCACCTCCTACGATGCCTGATGCACCTAGCATTCCGATAGAAACATCTGCCAAGTGCATAGAACCTCCTTTCCCCTTGCAAAGTCCCGTGCTCTTGCCAAACAGTTCAGCCATCATTCTATTGACATCAGCTCCTTTGGCTATGCAGTGGCCATGTCCACGATGTGTGCTGACTATGTAGTCATCCTTCCGCAAACTCGCACACACGCCAACAGCAACCGCTTCTTCTCCAACATACAAGTGAAGATCACCGACGAGTCTGCCGCTCATGTAAAGCTCATTCAATGTGTTTTCGAAATTCCTTATCAAACACATTTTTTTGTAGATTTCAATGAGTTCCCTCTTGTTCATTTCTGGTTGCATTGGATTCACCAGACAAGCACTAGAGATGACTTAACTCCTTAAAGGTTCATTGGGTTTTGGAGTCTGAGGAAAGGTATTAATACAAAAAATCTTGCTTTGGTGGTTAGGGGACGTTATTGATGGTCAGAATGATGGAGATGACTTTTCCAGAAAAGAGAGTTCGAGCTGTTGTGGAGTTTCTTGAGGATGATGCTCCCGACACATGTGACTTCGTATGGAAATATCTAGAAAACCCCATTGAAGCCAAGATCGCTCATGCATCATCAGTAGGAAGGGTCTTCTTTGCTGATTTGATCAAGACGATTCCGCCCGTTGAAGCTGAGCGCCTCCGAACAGAGAACACATCTGTTTACCCTCTTCCCGGAGATGTGTACTATGCGCATCTTCCACCGCGATTTGCCAGAGGGGCTCGTGAAGGTGTAAGCGAAATAGTGGTGTGCTATGGCGGAGAAGTTCGTGAAAGCGTTGGTTTTGGATGGTTTCTGCCTAACATTTTTGGCAAGGTTGTTGAGAACCTGGACAGACTTGTGGAAATTGGGTCTAACCTTTGGGAAAGTGGACCCCAAAGAGTGGTACTGAGAAGAAAGTGACGGACTGAATATCTGAATCCAAAGTATTGGACTTCTTACCCGGAATTCCAATACGATTCAGCAGCGTTTTCTAACAATTATTGTGGTTGAGGCTTTTTTCAGTCGATCAGATATTTGGTTGTTCGATCGAGAAAAGCTTGATATTCTGTCAGCAAGGTTAGACAGAGCATTGCTTGGTGTTTTGTTATGGAGATTCCAAAAGAGGAGTTCCTTGAGAGAATCGAGAATGTAAGAATGAAGATGAAAGAAGAGAAGTACGACGTCTTGATAGCTTACTCGGGGAATCGTGACTACAATCCTGGAAATAGCATGTATCTGGCAAATTACTATGGAATAATAGAAGAGCAGACGATGGTAGTCGTTACAGCCTCTGACGCAGTTCTGTTATCAGATCAAGTCTGGACTGAAGCAAAAATGAAATGCGTCAGTCCGATTCCATGCAGATCGACCACCAGTCCTGAAAACGTTATCGCTGAACTACTTCATGCCTCAAATGTTCAGAGAGGAAAAATGGGTATTGCAGGCTGGAACATCTTTCCAGCGCGACTGTACTTGGAAATCAAGAAAGATTTTCCAGAACTGGAGATTGAGGGAACGGACATACTGATGGAACTTAGGATGGTAAAGAGCAAGAATGAGATATCGATGATGAGAAAGGCGTCTCGAATTACGGATATGGCTTTTGAAAAGGCGATGAACACCGTGAAAGTGGGAAGGACGGAACGCGAGGTAATAGCCGCGGCCGAACATGTGATTAGGTTATCAGGGGCAGAACCGTCATGGCAACATGAAGTTGGATCAGGTGTTCAAAGAACAATACTCTTGGGCCCAAACCCATCTGAGAAGAAGCTAAGGAAAGGGGAACTTGTCATGGTAGATATGGGCGCAACCTACAAGGGGTATCACGGTGACGTCACGAGAATGAAACCAATTGGTAGAATAGCTGAAGATTTCGAGGATGCTCTTGAACTTGAACTTGAGTCCCTGAAGAAAGCGATAAGTGTAATTAGACCTGGAGTTAGACCTCGTGAAGTCCACGAAGCCGGTCGCATACCTATCGAAGAAGCGGGATACAACTATATGGGAACTGGACACGGCAATGGATTAGACGAACATGAATGGCCTTGGCTTGGAGAATGGCATGGAACGAAGACTGATGTAAAACTAGCTTCTGGGATGGTACTCTGCGTTGAGCCTATATTCATCACTCCAGAGCTAGGTTGCATTCACCTCGAAGACATGGTTTTGGTGACCCAAAGCAGTCATGAAGTGCTTACCAAGGTTCCCAAAGTATTCTGGTAGGCAAGTGAGCTTTGATTGCACGGCTGGAACGGAAAGATCCTCAGAGTAGATTTGTTGACGCGGAGAACCTCCGTGCAGAGTTATGATCCAAGGATTGCACTTGACTTCATTGGAGGAAGAGGACTAGCCCTAAGGTTTCTATGGGATGAAACCAAACCCGGCCTTGACTCGTTTTCTCCGCAAAGCAAGTTGATCTTTGCAGCAGGCCCTCTCACTGGACTGGTTCCAAATAGCGGCAAGCTCGTCGTGGCGGCAAAGAGTCCACTCACTGGAGGCTACGGTGACGGAAATATCGGATCTAGAGCAGCGGTGCAGCTGAGGAAGGTCGGGTTGGATGCTCTGATCGTGTCAGGCAAAGCTTCCAAGATCAGCTACTTGTATATAACAGATGATCGTGCTGAAATTCTTGGTGGAGAAGAGCTCGTGGGACTAGGGTCCTTCGAAGTCGAGAAAAGACTCCAGAAGAAACATGGAAAGAATGCAGGACTTCTGTCAATTGGTCCAGCGGGCGAGAGGTTGGTCAGGTACGCAACAATCGTGTCGCAAAGAGGAAGATCTGGCGGCAGGCCTGGAATGGGTGCGGTGATGGGATCGAAGAATCTGAAAGCTATTGTCATAGAAGGAAGCAGGGAAATCTCCGTGGCGGATAAGGATAGTCTCGACAAACTGAGATCAGAGGCGTATCGAACTCTGGTGAGTGACGTGAACTACAAGTTCTGGATGCGACAGAGTACACTGGCTAGTGTTGAATGGGCTCAGGCAAATGGAGTGTTGCCGACATTCAACTTCAGAGAAGGAGTGTTTGAATGGGCTGGAGAGATTGGTGGCGCAAAACTTGAGTCTCTGAAAGCCTCTCAAAAAGGCTGCCCCCTATGCAACATGGTGTGTGGGGCAGAGATTAGAGATCATGAAGGTACCATCTCTGAGCTAGACTATGAGAACGTAGCGATGCTCGGGTCTAATCTGGGAATCAGTGATCTCCGTCAAATTGCCGTACTGAACAGACTCTGCGATGACTACGGAATTGATACGATATCGGCTGGAAACGTAATAGGTTTTCTAATGGAGTCTTATGAGAAAAAATTTGTGAAGGAAAGGGTCGAATGGGGTGACTACCAGAGAGCCAGAACAATTCTTGAGGATATCGTCCACAGGCGTGGTCTAGGGAATTCCCTTGCTGAAGGCGTGAAGAGATTTGGAGAGAAGATTGGTAGAGAGAGCTTGTCGTGGTCTATGAATGTCAAGGGGCTGGAAGTTTCAGCGTTCAACTGTCATTCAACCCCGGGAATGGCCTTGGCTTACGCGACCTCACCAATCGGGGCTCATCACAAGGATGGGTGGATCATTACTTGGGAAGTCAAGCTCGGAAAAGACAACTACGATGTCAACAAAGTCGAGAAAGTGATCGAGTCACAGAGAATACGAGGCGGAATATTCGAAATACTAACAGTTTGCAGATTCCCCTATGGTGAAATGCATTTTGAACTTGAATGGTATCTGAAATTCTTGAGAGCCGCCACGGGAGCGGAGTTGTCTTTGGATCATATGTTTCTGGTTGCTGACAGAATCTACTCGCTGCTCAGAGCCTTCTGGGTTAGAGAATACGGCAACTCATGGAGTCGAGATTTTGATACACCTCCGATGCGATGGTTCAGTGAGACTCCGACCAAAGGTCCGTACAGGGATGCAAAGCTTGACAGGGGCGGGTACAATAGGATGCTCGACTGGTACTACGAGAGAAGAGGATGGGACCAACGGGGGATCCCAAGAAAGACCACCCTTAAGAAACTTGGCTTGGGATATGTTGCAGGAGAGCTTGAAAGATACATTAGGCTTACATCTTAGATTTCCATTTCCTTGAAACTGTCTGGAGAAGATTGTTTTGGACAAATGTCTCAGTACTACATAGAGAGAATTCAGGTGCCCGTGGTGCAATCGAGAACCGTTAGGCCAGAAGAGAACTGCTTTCCCGCAGATACTAGCAATAGTCTGAGGCATTTACACGTGCGAATCTGGTGATGTACAAGAAAGCTTCGTTTCAGAAGCAGGTTCTTGTTTCACCAGATTCTCGTACTTTTTGAGAGTGTTTGAGTTCTCGATAACCAAGATCTTTCCTTGCATGTGGGTGTTGACGCAAACTCATGGGGGATTTAAACATAATATGTGTCGGAGACGAGAGACGGCAGTGATGTACAAGTATCGATTAGGATGAGATAGAGTTCCTTTGTTTCGTGCAAACTGAACGTCATCCCAGACGAAGATCTTAAGAAGTATTGTTGATGATTCAACGTCCTATTGTGCTCGAAAACAGGTGAAATCATGTCTGTTTTGGAAGAATATGCGAAACGCACCCCCACTTCTAAGAACCTGCATGACCGTGGGTGCCTTGTCTTTCCTGGAGGTTATACACGATCATCTATCTATATGGATGTGCCATACCCGACATATATCCAGCGAGCGCAAGGTTGTAGGATGTGGGATGTGGACGGAAACGAATACATCGACTACATAGGCAATTATGGCCCACTACTCCTTGGTCATAACAATGCAAGAGTCGTTGAATGCATAAAACAGCAGCTTCAGACGCTATGGAGTGGAGGATTGTCTGAAGTTGAAGTTGACTTGGCCGAAAAAATCAAGCAATACTACAAATGCGCAGAAAGAATTCTTTTCTTACCAACCGGCAGCGAAGCTTGCATGAAGGCGATACGAACATACCGCGCCCTTTCGGGCAAAGACAAGATTGCGATGTTCAATGGTGCCTATCATGGTTCATCGGATTCTGTCTGTTTCCAGGAAGGTGTTCCGAAAGATCTTCTTAACAAAGTTGTACTAATGCCCTTTAACGACACCGAAGGAACCGAAAAATTGATCAAAGCCAACAGAAGCGAACTTGCCGCTGCAATTGTCGAACCTACAATGGGTAGAATGGGGCACGAACCAGCAAGACGAGACTTCTACAGAGCTATTCGTGAGATAACCGAGGAAAATGGAGTGCCTCTAATCTTTGATGAAATAGTGGACGGTTTCAGAATTGCACATGGTGGAGCTCAAGAGGAGTTTGGAGTAAAAGCAGACATGACTGTGCTTGGAAAAGTGCTGGGTGGAGGTCTACCCCTGGCGGCTATTGCGTCCTCCGAACAAACGATGCGCATATGGGCTCTCCAGAAATCATCTTCCCTTGATCTGGTTCCACCAAGGATCGTGAATACGGGAACCTACAACGACACCAAGATCAGCATGGCTGCGGGGCTCTCCACCATCGACCAATTGACCCCTGACACTTATGATCATCTGGAAGAGGTTGGCAGAGGAATTAGGGAAGGGTTGAAGAGCATATGTACAGAGGTCAAGATCAAGGCACAGGTCACAGGAATCAGTTCAATGTTCTCCATATTCTTCACAGATGAACCTATTGTCAACATAGATTCTGCTGCGAGTGCAAATAAGTTGCTCTACAGATACTTTGCGATGTCGCTGCTGAACAGAGGTATCATCATCGGCAAAGGTGGTAATCCTTCATTTTGCTCAACACCGATGACAAACAGTGATGTCAAACGAGCATTGAATGCTGCTGAAGAGACACTTGTAACAATGAGGCCGATGATCAAGGATATTGCGCCGCACCTGATAAGCTAATGCTATTTCGTCACCAATGTCTCCTAAGACATGGCATGCACTGAGGACGATGATAGCGGGGACGTAGTGGATTGCCTGAGGCTATTTATGGTTTCAGCAAACTGGTCAATTCTTGCAGATGCTCGAATCAGATTCTTTCAGAGAGCAATGAGAATAGACTCCTAAATGAGCGTTTCTCGTTTCAAGTCTTAAATCAGATAGTGACAGAACAAATACAGAGGAACTTGTCAAGGAGTGGAATTGTGGTTGGACATATATGAAAAGAATCTAAAGTATTGTATTCATGGATTGGGAACAGGATTTGAGATTCATGGAACAACTAAGGCCATGGTGGAGGGCAGAGGCTCCATTGTAAGAGACATAGATGGCAAAGAGTATATTGACTTTGTCAGTGGTACGATGACTCCCTTGGCTGTTGGATACAATCACCCAAAAGTTGTCGAAGCCATTAAGAGACAGGCCGACAAACTCGTACATGTCGCCTCTTGGTTCCCAACTCCGGCCAGAGTTGAATTGGCAGAAAAACTTGCTAAGATAGCTCCATATCGAATGAAAGACAATTGTAAGACGATCTTCTCCTGCTCGGGTTCAGATGCAATCGAACTTGCAGTAATTTTCGCGATGAGTTACCTGAAGAGATCTGAAGTCATATCACTTGAGCAAGGATATCATGGTCGCACAATCGCCTGCGTAAACATGGCAGGATGGGGAGGAATGAAGACACCGGCAGGTTATCCACTTCCAAGGATAGGCGGTTTCCATCAGATACCTCCAGCATACTGCTACCGTTGTCCTTGGGGTCAGGCGTACCCCGGGTGTGATCTGGAATGTGCACAAGCACTAGAAAGCGCGATAGAACATGCGTGCGCGGCCAGCAACGTTGCCGCTTTCATACTTGAGCCGATTCTAGGTCCAGCTGGACATATTCCATTTCCTCCGGAATACTACAAACTCGTCAGAGATATTTGCAACAAACACGGGATTCTAATTATCGTTGACGAGATACAACTCTCCTTAGGTCGCACGGGAAAAGTCTGGGCATCCGAAACTCAAGGCCTAGAACCCGACATTATTGCCACAGGGAAAGGAATAAGCGGAGGAATGCCGCTCGCCGCAACAATGATAAGAGCAGATATGGTAGACGACGAGCTGACTACTGGAGACTGGGGGCTATTCACATATTCGGGCACTCCGATTGTGTGCGCAGCAGGATCGGCCGCGATCGATATCATGATTGAAGAACGACTTCCAGAGAAGGCTGCACGCCAAGGCGGAAGAATAACAAAGCGACTCAGAGAGATGCAAGACAAACACCCACTAATTGGTGACGTTAGGGGCCCAGGCCTCTTCATCGGGGTGGAATTTGTTAAGGATAAGCAGACGAAGAAACGCGCGGCTGAGGAAGCAAAGAAAATCTCATCCAAAATGTTCGAGAAAGGGGTGATAACTGGGCTCAATATGACGGCGGGACCACTTGCTAATGTGTTGAAGATCAAGCCGCCGCTAGCAATAAGCGATGAACAAGTGGATACAGCCATGGAAAAACTTGAAGAAAGTCTCAACGAGACTGAAGGCTGAACCTTGACAGGTCCGCAGGACACTGCATGGGCTATTCAAATGTCAGGGAGGGCGGTTGCGAATAGTTGTATGGAAGACCGTACTAGCTTGTCAAGGATCTTACTGTCGACAGAAATGGTCAGCGGACTCATGGCAATCGTGTCTCTTCCAATGCTGTCTTGACTCCATTGCAGGTGAGTCAAGCGACATTGAGTCAATTTCTCGATTGTGCGATCTTGTCTATTTTCCGCTCAACGTCTGGGGGAAGTGGTTCAACTTGATGTTCCTTGAGTATG
>CAZJUU010000030.1:0-11608 GCA_964549295.1 uncultured Candidatus Bathyarchaeia archaeon | reverse complement strand
TCCCACAGCGATGACGGGTATGTTGACAACCCTCTTGATGCCTTCGGCGAGGTGAACCATGTAGCCTCTGTCCATGCTCATGGAACCTTCACACATATGTTCTGTCTCAGCCAACGAGCCTGAAACATGAATCATGTTGATTCCAACGTCTTGAAGTCTGACAGCCATTTTCTTGGCCAGTTCTAGACTTATCCCACCTTTGATGAACTCATCAGCGCTGATCCTGAAGGAAATTGGATAATCGGAACCGACTTTCTCTCTGATGCGTTTAACTACTTCGACCGCAAACCGCATTCTACCCTCAAAATTGCGACCATACTTGTCGGTTCGTTTGTTTGCAAACGGAGAAAGAAATTGCGCGACCAAGTAACCATGGGCACCGTGAATCTCCACCGCGTCAAATCCCACGGCTTTCGCTCTTCGAGCACCCTCTCCAAACTTCTCTACTAGTTCACTAATCTCCTTCACTCTGAGCGGTCTAGGACGTGCGACAATCGAGCCTGGAGAAACGTACATGTCAACATATGGCACATTCGAAGACGAGACAGGAATTCTACCCTCCGTCGCCTCAAGCGTCGTTTGTCTTCCGGCATGATGAAGTTGAAGCGCGATCTTAGCGCCGTGAAGGTGCACCGCCTCCACCAAATCGGCAAGTCCTGGAAGATACTTATCGCCGTCCACACGAAGCTGGTGAGCGCCAAACTTTCCAAGAAGACTCTCCACGCATGTAGCTTCAACTATGATTAAGCCAACCATGCCTTTGGCTCTTTCAACATAATAGTCGATTAAGCGCTGAGTGACCACTCCATTTTCATTCGCGAAGTTGGTGCCCATAGGCGGCATAACAACGCGGTTTCTAAGCTCCATCGAGCCGACATGTATAGGTTCGAGCAATCTCAAAGTAATCCACACCATGTTAGGTTATTTGATCTCTACTCTTACTCTTCAGGCGCTATTTTAGTTTCACATACTTATTGCCCATGCGTGATTAGCCAATAATCGACTGAACTCGTCCGGGTCAAATGCGATAAAGGAACACATAGGAAATAGTCGTGCGATCACAATCATCGATTTCTAATATTAAGAAATTCTTCTGTATATCGTCGCAGCCACACGAGCATACACTTCACGAAAAAAGATGCTCGTAGCTGCGCACAGTTGATCTGATTCACTTTGGCAAGGCCACCAGTGCCAGTTTTGTTTGTTTAACTCCTCTTTGCCTCATGAGTTCCTGAGCCAAGTCTTGGACCGCTCTCACTTCACCTCTCACAGCAATCATCTCGAGGCAATGACGATGGTCAAGATGGATGTGCATTGATGAATTGATTATGGTCTGATTATGGTGCTCTATGTCTGTCAAAGCTCCTTCCACGCCACGAACTTCATGATCGTAGACCACGACGATTCCTCCAATCATCATTCCCTTTGTTTGACGCGTCCATCTCCACTCAGTCAAGAAGTTTCGCATGGCGTTTTGCACAGCCTTCGACCTGTCGAATCTCATCTGCTCGATGGTTGAATTGAATTCTTCAACTAGGTCTGAAGGAGCAGAGACGCTGAATCTGGATACGCCTTTCATTCCTGATCAGAACCGCTTGAGCCCAGTATTACTGAACTACAAGAATTTAATACCTACGCGTAATACTATCTTAAAGACAAGTAATACTGAGGCACACCTATGCACATACCAGATGGATTCCTAGACTTGCGGATTTGCCTGATCCTGTATGCTTTGATGATAGTGTGCTGGATTTTCGCGTTCAGAAAAGCGGGGCGAATCTTGAATGACAAGCAGATTCCACTTATGGCGACGTTGACGGCCATGTTCTTCGCAGCCCAGATGATGAACTATCCAATAATTGGTGGTACAACAGCTCATCTTCTGGGAGGGCCGATTCTAGCGATGACGTTGGGACCTTATGCGGGATTGATTTCAATGACAGTGATTCTTCTAATCCAAGCTTTGCTTTTCGGTGACGGGGGAATCACCACATTTGGAGCCAATGTGTGGAACATGGGAGTCGTAGGCGTCTTCGTTCCATACCTAGTCTATGTTCTGGCTTTGGAGATTAAGAAAGGCCGAATGGCAATGATGATTGGCGCATTCTTGGGTGGATTGCTGGGTGACCTATTAGCCGCGATCTTTGCTGGTCTCGAGCTGGGGTTATCCACATTGGCTTTCCCCTACAGTGTCGAAATTGCGGTGACTGCCATGGCTGCTCATCACGTCATCATAGGGGTCGGGGAAGGCATTGTCACGGCGGCAATTCTTTCGGTCCTACAGAAAACTAGACCGGATCTGTTGCACATACCTCGGCTTTCATCTGGCCTGAAAGGAGGACTACAAAGTTGAGTGGAGCTAGAACTGTTTTGTTGACAGGCATGGTCGTCTCGATCATTTTTGTGATCATCGGCGTGTTCTGGCTATCATACTCTATGGAGACACTCGATCATGTGGCCGAAGGATTTGGAGCATCAGATTCTCCCATCTGGAACCCACCTATTCCGAACTATGAGATACATGGACTCGAGGGAAATCTGCTTTCTAATACGATTGTTGGCGTCGTTTTCACCCTCGTGACTTTGGCAATTACTTTTGCAGTGGGTAAGTGTTTACGATCGTCGAAAACCAAGATTTGAAGGAAGGATTTTGTTCGGAGATTTCTTGAAGGTTTTTCGGGAAATTGTGTACGTCGAGAAATACGCGGGTTCAGTAGGTCTACTGCAGGGAATAGATCCGCGATTCAAACTGATTTGCATATCAGCACTCATATTCACCGCCGTGACGATGAGAACGCTTGTCTCATTGCTGATTCTAGCCGTGATAATCATTGCCCTTTGCGCCACAGCGAAGGTATCTTTGAAGTTCTTTCTCATGAGAACAACAATCTTCATTCCAATATTTGCGGGTTTAATAGCGTTGCCAGTCCTCTTTACAACTGCTGGAAATCCTCTGTTCAGCTTCGGATATGAGGAAGTAATTTTGACAATCACCAAGGAAGGTGTGTACAAGGCAGCTCTTTTCGTATCGAGAGTCTGGATCTGCGTCGCCTTGTCAGTGCTTCTTGTTCTGACTACACGGTTCTCCAGATTGATTCAGGCAATGCAGAACCTGAGGTTTCCCAAAGTTCTTGTGACTATGATCGCCATAACCTATCGTTTCATCTTCCTTTTTCTCGATGAAGCGTTTCGGATGAGTCTCGCCAGAGAAAGCCGCGCTGCAATACGACCGCGTTGGAAAGAGAGCTTGAAAACTCTCGCAACTATGATTGCCACCCTCTTTCTGAGAGCGCATGAAAGAGGTGAGAGAGTATATCTCGCCATGAGGGCTCGGGGATACGGTAGCGAAACCGAGTCTCCAGTCAGTATGAGACCTAGAGCAAGAGACTGGGCATTCATGACTTCATCCATTCTGTTGTGTATGACGATGATATCTATGGAGTATCTGCTTGTTGGAGGTTCCTAGAATGAGTGAAAACGCGATAAAAGTTGAAAATGCCAGCTACGCCTATCCCAACGGATTCATAGCCCTGAACAAAGTGGAATTGGAAATAACGAGAGGGGAGAAGCTTGCTATTCTTGGACCAAACGGAGCAGGCAAATCCACGCTATTGATGTTGTTGAACGGTTTGTACAAGCCCTGCGAAGGAAAAGTCACAGTATTCGGGGCTTCCACGAATGACGAGAATATCGAGAAGATTAGACGTGACGTCGGCTTGGTTTTCCAAGACCCAGATGACCAACTCTTCTCCCCCACATTATGGGAAGACGTCTCCTACGGCCCACGAAACATGAGACTGTTTGAAGATGAGGTGGAAGAAAGATCTGTTGAGGCCCTGAAAGCAGTTGGACTCGAAGGATACAAAGAGAAACCTCCTCACCACCTCAGTGCAGGTGAAAAGAAGAGGGCCGCAATTGCAACAGTATTGGCAATGCACCCAAAGATTCTTGCCCTAGATGAACCTACAGCAAATTTGGATCCCAAGAGTCGTCGTGAGTTAATTCATCTTCTGCACGAACTGCAACACACCAAACAAGTGACATTGGTCATCGCCACACACGACGTGAATCTGATCCCCGAGATTGCTGAAAGAGTCTGTATTCTAAATGGAGGGCGCATCACTTCAGATGACTCACCTCGGATGATATTTTCCAACCGAGAAACGATTGCTGAAGCGAATCTTGAACCTCCAATAATTGCTCAACTTTTCTATCGACTGGCCGAGAGAAGTGACTTTCAAATTGTTTCTGTTCCTCTGACAATCGAAGAAGCATTATCAACATTAAGCGATCTTGGATCGCAAGGGCAAAGGGCCAGTGCGCGTCCAAATTGAGATTGAAGCTCCGTTCACATCAAATCATGTCGACAATCTGATCCAAGTCTGCAACTGAGGTCGGCTCCTAATCAGGTCGGGCATGTTCGCCCTTGATAGATCTTGCGACAAGTTCAGTTAGGTCTACAACATCAATACTCTTAAGATCAGTGTTCTCGATGGATCTCACAACTTCTCTGAAAAGATGTGCACAGTTTGGGCAACTCGTAACTAGCATTTCGGCTCCTATGTTCTGAATGTCTTTTCTCAATCTGGTAGCGTTGATACTCTTTGCTAGTTCTGGATAGGCTAGTGTGAATCCTGCTCCAGCACCGCAGCATTGAGCTTCCATTCTGTTTCTCTTGGCTTCGACAAACTCCACATCCGGAATTGATTTTATCACATCTCTCGGTGGATCAAACACTCCCATATGTCTCCCCAGATCGCAGGGATCGTGATAGGTCAATCTCTTGCGAACAGGTTCCATGGGAACAATCTTCTTCTGCTCAATCAAGTCCTTAATGAACTGTGAGGAATGCAGTATTCTATGAGGTTTGGCACGCTGCGGATACAGTCTAGAGAACGTCTTGTAGCATCCTGGGCAAGTTGTGACTACCGTGGAGGCTTCCACTTGTTCGAACATTTGAGCGTTCTTTTCAGCTCTCTCAACAAACAACTCTCTGAATCCAAGCGTAGAAAGAGGCAGGCCGCAGCATTCTTCATTTCTTAGGATCGTGAAGTCTGTTCCAGCTTTTTCAAGTATTCGTATCATCGACCTGGCTTGATCACGTTCCAGTTGAGATGCGGCACATCCCACGTAGTATAGAACATCTGCTTTTTCTTTCGCGGGCTTATCAAGCAGACCATGAGTTGTCTCATCGTCTGGTTGACCGTCATATAGTCGGCGACGTTCTTGAACTGAATCTATCAATGACTTGATATTTCTTGGTGGCTTCGAATGCGACCTAACTAGTGTGTCTCTGACAGCGCCTATTATCTCTTCAATCTTGACTCCGGGAGGGCATTTCACGTTACACGCTCCGCATTCCACGCATTCGTATATCAATTCCCCCATTTTTCCAGAAGGTCTCAGTTCGTTGGTTATGAGCCCTCTTGCCGTCAGAACGAAGCTTCTCGGACCAACAGTCTCATTCATATCCTCTTCCTGCAAGACAGGGCAGACAGCTCTACAGAATCCGCATCGAATACATCTGTATACATCTTCCTCGTAGTCCCTAAGACTGCACTTATTCATCATGACCTATTTCCCCACGAACATCTTACCAGGGTTCATTATACCTGTTGGATCCAAAGCGTTTTTTATTTTCTTCATTACCTCTACCGATTTCTTCCCATGTTCTCTCTTCAAGAACGGAGCTTTTGTGACGCCGATACCATGTTCACCGCTCACCGTTCCCCCCAACTCCAGTGCTGCAGCTCGAATGTCGTTTATACACGCCATTGCTCTACTCCATTCCTCTCGATCACGTACGTCAGTGCATATGATTGGATGTATGTTCCCGTCTCCCGCGTGCCCAAATGCGCCCACGATGATTCCATGCTTCTCAGATGCTTCACCTATCTTCTTCAGAGCCATCGGAAGCAAACTGACCGGGACCGCTATGTCTTCCATGATCGTGGTGGTTTTCACTCGACATAGGGCGGGATAGGCCGCTTTTCGAGCTGCCATTAGCTCCTCCATTTCCTTCTTGTCAACGGCTCTTCTAACGCCTTGGGCACCAAGCTCTCCTAGAAGCGATTCAAGTCGACCTGCCAACTTTTTGCACTCCTCATCTGTTCCATCAACATCCACAATCAATAATGCAGCGACCTCAGGTAATCCCAGTTTCTTGAATTCGTTCACAGCCTTCAGAGTCGTCTTATCCAGAATTTCAATGATCAGAGGCACTATTCCTGCCTCGAAGATCTTGCTAACGGCTTGTCCTGCACCTTCCAGCGTATCGAAACTGGCTATCAACCGTATCAACGACTCAGGTAAAGGTCTGACTTTCAGAGTAGCCTGCGTTATGACGCCAAGCATTCCTTCGGATCGTGCAAACAGTCTAGTCAGATCGAACCCCGAGGAACATTTGAGTGTGTTTGAACCTGTCCTTATCAGATCTCCGTCTGGAAGGACGACCTCAAGACCGAGAACCCATTCTCTTGCGGTGCCGTACTTCACTCCTCTCATCCCTCCAGCATTCTCAGCCAATGCTCCTCCAACAGTGCATGCATCGGCACTAGCTGGATCGGGTGGCCAGAACAATCCCTTCTTAGCCAGTTCCTCTTGCAGTACTGTAACGACGACTCCTGGCTCTACTTTTGCCCATAGATTTCCGCGCTGCACATCGAGCACACGATTCATACCAGTTAGGTCAATAACTATCCCACCTTTCGACGGCAACACTCCGCCACTCACATTTGTGCCAGCACCTCTAGGAATCACTGGAATTCTCTCCTTGTATGCCAGCTTCACGATCTTGGAAACTTCAATAGAAGAGTGGGGTCGCACCACTATCTCAGGTGTTGCTTGGGGGTAAGAGGCATCGTACGAGTATGTGTACAGAACTTCAGGATCTGTAAATAGGTTCTTTTGACCAACGATGTTTCTAAGACTTTTCAGAATTCGCGTTAATTTTTTCTTGTTCAAGCAATTCGGCCCAGCCTAACTGCATTCCCACATTTCTTAAGCCTTTACCCTTCAGCTTTTATACGTGAGCGACACATGCGTTGCAAAGCGTGGAAATCATGGAAGAGTTGAATCCTCCTGAAAGAATTCTGCTAGGCCCAGGTCCGAGTAATGTTCATCCAAGAGTGCTTGGAGTGATGAGTTCAACACTCATCGGATACATGGATCCATATCAATTCCAGATAATGGATGAAATTGTCGATCTACTGAAACAAGTCTTCAGGACCAAAAATGCAATGACCATTCCAATAGCTGGAACTGGTATGGCTGGCATGGAGGCCTCGATATGCAATGTCGTGGAACGAGGGGATCAGGTCGTTGTGGGCGTCAACGGGTTCTTTGGGCAAAGACTAAGCGATATAGTCCAGAGATGCGGTGGCAAAAGCATCGAGGTTAAGGCACCTTGGGGAAATGTTGTTAGAAGCGAAGATATCGACAAAGCACTTTCCAATTCTAAGGCCAAAGCGGTCGCAGTTGTTCAGGCCGAAACCTCGACGGGCGTGTATCAGCCACTGAAAGAGATAGCGAGAATGACCCATGAACATGATGCCCTGTTGATAGTCGATGCGGTAACGTCTCTAGGCGGATGCGAACTGAACACAGACGATTATGGCGTGGATATCTGCTATAGTGGAACACAGAAATGCTTGAACGCACCTCCAGGACTTGCACCTGTAACTTTCAATGAAAAAGCCATGGACGTTGTAAGGAATAGAAAAACGAAGGTTCAGAGCTTCTACTTGGATATGACGCTTGTCGAGAAATACTGGATGAAGGGGGCAGGAACCAGGGCCTATCATCATACTCCTGCAACATCACTGCTTTTCGGGTTGCGAGAAGCCCTAGGGATAGTGCTGGAGGAAGGATTGGAGAATCGTTGGGAACGACACAAGAAAAACAGCAAAGCCCTGATCAAAGCGATGGAAGCCATGGGACTCGCAATGTTGGTTTCAAGTTCAGATCATAGGCTGCCATCTTTGAATAGCATAAGATGTCCGCCTAACGTTCCAGACGTGGAAGTAAGGAAGAGTTTGCTAAACGACTATCAAATAGAAGTGGGTGGGGGACTTGGCGAACTAGCAGGAAAGATCTGGAGGGTTGGATTGATGGGACTTAACTCAAATCGAAGAAATGTTATCCTGTTGGTGAATGCTCTAGAACAAATACTGAAACGAAACAACTTTCCAGTGAGAATTGGAGCAGGAGCAGATGCAGCGTTGGATTATCTACAATAGAGAATCTCATTCGCGTATTCTGAGATCCGAATGGATCGTGCCTTTCACCTGGACCTTGTGGTCAGTGTGTGCACGAAATAGTTCAATCCCATACTCGCAACGATAATATAGCGCTACAATACGTACGTAGGCGCCAAATATGTTTGAGGCGACGTAGAGTGCAAGATAACCTAAGAGCATTTGGAATGCCCGTGGAAAAAGGACGATGGATTTTCGTGGCGCTTGGGCTAGTAATACATCTCTGCTTGGGCAGCGTGTATTCTTGGAGCGTTTTCAGAAAACCTTTGGAACAATTGTTCGATGTTGGAGCAACCGAAAGTGGATTACCATACATGGTCTTCCTGGCCTTTTTCGCCGCTCTAATGCCGATTGCAGGGAGACTGCTGAACAAATACGGTCCTAGGCTCGTTACTCTCCTAGGTGGGGTGATAGTCGGTGTGGGTTGGATACTGGCTAGTTTCTCAACCAGCATGCCTCTACTGACTCTGACCTACGGCATCATTGCCGGGAGCGGAGTGGGGATAGTATACGGAGGACCAATTGCAGTATCAACGAAATGGTTTCCAGATAGAAAGGGTGTTGCAGCCGGTTTAACATTGGCAGGTTTCGGGCTGTCAGCCCTGATAACTGCTCCCGTAGCGAGAATGCTCATTGCTTCACAAGGCCCTCTTAGAACGTTCAGCATTCTAGGAACAGTGTTTCTCGTAGTAATTGTTCTGTTGGCACTTCCACTGAAGTTTCCTTCGATTGATTGGAAACCAGCAGGCTGGAAACAAACTGAAACAACAACCGTCGAAGTTGACGTTGACACGTCCAAGATGCTCAGAACTTCAACTTTCTACGGTCTTTGGATCTGTTACATTATCGGAACACTGAGTGGATTAATGACTATTGGAATTTCAAGTCCAGTTGGACAAGAAGTCATTAGATTGGATCCCACAATGGCCGCGATGGCTGTTTCGATATTCGCCATATTCAATGGAGCAGGACGACCGTTGTTTGGCTGGATCACTGACAGACTCGCTCCAAGATACTCCGCGATAATAGCGTTCGTGATAATTTTCGGCGCGTCTCTGGGCATGCTAGGTGCAGGTGAAGGAGAAATGCTTCTATACATGATATGCTTCTCAGCCTTCTGGTTGACCCTGGGTGGGTGGCTTGCTATAGCACCACCTGCGACTGCTACGTTCTTTGGCACTAAACGCTATGCCAAGAACTACGGGGTAGTATTCACTGCATACGGTATGGGTGCAATACTGGGCACATTGATATCAGGAAGGCTGAGAGACGCTTTTGGAAGCTACATCTACGCCTTCTATCCTACCGCTGCTCTAGCGGTCATAGGAATAATCATCGCCGTCCTTATGTTAAGACCTAGAAAGAAACGAACTTCCCCCTAAGCTTTTCACAGGAAACATAAACAAACAGAATAATTCATCGAAATGAAACGAAAAAGAGAATCGACCCATACCTTCTACGTGTACATCCTCCAATGTGAGGATGGAAGCTACTACACTGGATACACAAGTAACCTCATTTCCAGGTTTGTACAACACAAGAAAGGTTCAGGAGCGAGATATACGAGACTACGCAGACCAAAGAAAATCATCTATGTTGAAAAGTTTGGAACGCGCAGTGCTGCTATGAGAAGAGAACGCCAGATAAAGTGCCTTACTCATGACCAGAAACGTGAATTCTTGAGAAAGACTTGAATGGGAGCCGAACGCCGGAGATATTGTATCACTCTAGAATTCAATCGCAGCCACTTTCGCGGATTGATCTTCTGTATCAGTGAACCATATTTTCTACTCGTGTCCGGCTCGCAGATTCATGACGTAAGTCTGGAAGATCATGAATCAAAGAAAAATGTTGATAGATTGCCAAGGCCTAGATGAATCGTGAAGTGACCCTAGTTGGTGACGGCTGGAAAGATATTCAAACAGAGCGGAAAATCAGAGCTTAGGGAGACGTTCAGAAAACTTGAGAACTACAGGAAAGAAGGAGTTTTCGAGCAAGGCGGTCGAAGAATCAGACTTCTAAAAGAGATTCGAGATTGCAGTCTAAGCAAAGGAAACCTGACTGGTGTTTTCAGCGAGGACGTAGTATTGAACATCAATCAACGTGGGAAGTTGATTCCTGTTCCGAGAACCCGTCGAGCTCCGTTTCTTTTTGCGACTCACAAGGATAGAACTCTTCTAACCATACTCGAGAAGAAACCCGTCGCGAATAACATAGCCAATCAATTGACTAACATTATTAAGGCTGAGGGCGTAGAAATTGTGGAAGGTAGAATCACAGCCGATACATTGAAAAGCTTTCACGAGAGCAACCCTGGAGGAACCAAGATAATATTCTTTGAGGACATGAACATTCCTAATGTCAAGAAACTGTCGTTGTATGGTTCGAATCTTGCGAATACATCACTCTACGACGACTACTGCAAACGAGGGAGAATCTGGTATGTTGTTGTCACATCAAGAAAATACGGTAATATTGTTGGAATAACTGGAGACTGCGTTGTAACAGTTTTCAACAAGATAGACGAGCAGAACTACCTCCGTTATGTGACTGAAGAAATCTTTTCACTGGTAACCTAGACGAAAAATGGATATCTTTTCTTACATCAGTCAATCCTTGTTCAGCTGATCTGTAACGTCAAGCACTGCATGTAGACGCCACATTTCCTGGCTAAAGGTACATCTTGATAATGCCTCTCTTGACCAGAATGTACATGACGATAACGCTGAGAACGAGCTCCACTATCAGGTACGAGCCGTTGTAGATAGCTGAGTACACTGCTGGATTCATTCCTTCAGGAGCATACATGCCGAAGAAAACGAATCCTGAGATAAAGTGGCATATGAACCTGCATGCGATTCCAACAATCACGCCTGGTATCGGGTATCTCTGAAACAAACCCGCCAAACCTAGAGCGCCAAAGGCTAGGGGATAGTCAAGAAGAAACTGGACAGGATGCACAACGAAAGGCTGTGGAAACATGTCCACAATGCCAAACACGATTCCTCCAATTACTCCCACTTTGACTCCTCTCCTCAACGCAAGCCAGAGAAGTGGGACCATACTGACCGCAGTCACAGAGCCACCCTGCGGCATCCTGAACACTACGATCAGGTTCAAAGCATACGCCAGAGCCACGGCAACGATTACTTCAGCCACAATTCTTGTCTGAGTTTTCTTCAACCCACACCACATGGGGAGGGTTGAACTGACTGAGAATTCCCCTTCCCTTCGCCAGTATTATCCGGATCAGGTTCAGAGGGTCGATGGCTTCACTCCATCCTCTCAGCTGGGTTCACCCAGCTCCCCAATCGAACGCTGCTCAAGAACTGCTATAAAAATCTTGCAAAATC
>CAZJUU010000029.1:0-11973 GCA_964549295.1 uncultured Candidatus Bathyarchaeia archaeon | reverse complement strand
AAGGCTTTCATTTAGGTTCATCACGCAGTTGGAGGACTCTCCCACGACATTCAATTTGATGGTACAAGGTGTCTGCTACCGAATCTAAATAGTTTCTCAGGCTTTCTAGACTGAGGGTTTGCAGGGCGAAAGCAGATGAGGGGGCTCTACACGCTGCTAATTCAAGTAGCAGGAAATATGACTGCCCGGACTAGGAGAGCCAGCTTCACTCTTAGAAGGGGGCTCTATGTCTACGTCGGGTCGGCGATGGGACCTCATGGACAATCCTTGGAAAATCGAATATCAAGGCATCTGAGAATGCGAAAGAAGAGTTACTGGCATGTAGACTATGTACTGAGATCTGCCAAGACCACTGTTAAAGGCGTCGTGTACGCTCGATCGTATGAAAAGTTGGAGTGCAAGTTAGCATCCCAGCTCACCAACGAATCGAAAGAAGCTATCCCGATTGACGGCTTCGGATGCTCAGACTGCAAATGTAAGAGTCACCTCTTACTCCTGAGAGAATGGACGGACCCTCCAGCAACGCTTAGAATGATTGAAAGAGTATTCAAGAGTCTTGGGCTCTCGCCTGTTTCAATCCTACTGAAAAGAGCCGGGCAGAAAGTTGATGCCTAGGATATGGTTCTCGTCTGGCATTCTTGCCATCGAGTTTTGAAGGCGTCTGAGAAGATTCTGATCAGTCCAGCATTCTTTGTGTAGTGTGGCCGATATGAAGCAGGTTGTGGTACGCCCTTCTTTTTCGTAGCCCATATCAAGAATACAAGTTCATTCTCATCAGTCAATGTCCCGCGTACTGGGTACCATTCCTCAAGGCAATGTCTCACCTGAATTCCCAGAGACTGAAGTTCTTGGGCACGTCTCTTCGCATGCTCATCAACGGCGAGCATGAGAACGTACCCCTTGACGCCTCTGTCATGAGCTCTAAAAAGTTCTTCCCTAACCTTCTCATACCATCCAAAAGATTCTGCGAAGATCTTGATCTCATGTTGCGCGTTTGAAATGATCTTAACGGTTTGGAGTTCCATGGCTTCTAGGCTCGCAAGAGGCTCAACAATCTCCTCTGGTTTGATGCCAAGCTTGCTCTCCGAATACTTGGGCACAAGTAGCTTCCTCAATTCGTATGCAGCGTCGGCTGAAGCCCCCAGCACCTTCTCCGTTTCCATTCGCTTGTCCTCCAAAACCCGGGATAACATTGCGCTGGGATCAACTGCTTCCAAAGCGTTGCTAACAGTCTTCACTGCCCCCCGCTCCGCAAGTGCTCGAATAGCCTCTTCCGCTTCACGTGTCGAAATCCCCGAGTTTTGAAGCAACCGATCGATCGGAATCGCCTGAGGACTCGCCAGTAACGCAAGGTAGATTGAACACTCGCTCTCTGAGAATCCGAGCTTCTTCATGAGCTCACGCGAATCTTTGTCCATCTTACATACCGTCTACAGAATTGCATCCATGAGATTTCTGTTTTGCGATAGCCAATAAGACTTCCTTCAGTCAACATGAACAGATTGAGACTATTGTATCTCCAGTTTCTCTGGTAGGAATGTAGCTCCGTTCCAGACGTAGGAAGCAATCGAATTCTCAGAGACTGAATAGATCACGTACGAAACGTTGGGGTAGGCTGCGAGATTCGCATCGATGTCTGAAGGTGCAGCCGCCCAATGTGGGTGACTGTGATAGATTCCAATTACTTCGAGCCCCCTTTTCTCAGCCTCCAGAAATATCTGAAGTTGAACCTCAGGGCTGACTTCGTATCTTGACATTGAATCTAGCACATTTGGCGTTCTACGGACCTCTGAGACAATTCGCTTTTCCGCTTCTTTGGAACCCACAAGGAGACCGCAGGCTTCAACTGGGTGAACCTCCTTAGCATGAGCCACAATCTGGTCGTAGTGCGATCTTTTCATCACTAACGTCATTTCTGTCCCTTCAACTTCCTTCTCGCCAAAACCACTATTGCAATCGTGGCCAAGACAACCGTGGCCACCAAACCGAATAGGGTTTGGTTGATCCAATTGATGGAAGAGGGTTCTTCACGAGCAGGTCTCCGAATAATTATGGTGGATGCGTCTCCACCAATGACCATTGCAAAGCCATCTTGGGAAATGGAAGATGAGTTGATGAGGAACTTGGACTTGTATGAGAACTCAAGAGTACCATCATCGGCATCTAGCAGACATGCCGTCATGTTCGCCCCTCCGCCCACGACGAATTTATCATCCTCAGAAAACGAAACAGAGAGGACCATATCCCCAGTATCATATGTCCATCTCGGAGTGTTGTCAGCTCTGTCGAAACAGTATATCTTGCCATCATAGCTGCCGCATGCAACTCTTGTTGAGGAGAGTGCCACAGACCGGACAGAGTTGTTGGTCTTGTAGCTCCACAAAGGATTGGATTGGCTTGAGGAGAACAGGTGCAAGTGATTGTCATTTGTTCCAGCCGCTAAGTAGTCTCCCTTTGAGGTTATGGCAACGGATCGAACAAAGTCTTCAGTCTCATAAGTCCACATTGGAGTCGGACTGTTGGAAGAGAGCAGAATCACCTTGTTATTCGCGCTTCCAGCAACAATATGACTTCCATCATCTGATATCGCCACTGAGAATATAGCCGTAATATTCCCAGCCTTGTAACTCCATAGAAGTCCGCCACCGTCCCTTTGCAGAAGGTATACAACACCCTCGAAAATTCCGGCAGCCACATATCGGCCATCACGAGAGATCTTAATCGTGAGGACTGGCCCATCAGTTCTGAATATCCAAAGAACTCGCCCATCGTTAGCATCAAAGAGGTACACTCTCGAACCCTCAGTTCCAGCTACCACGTAGGTTCCGTCGCCTGAAATAGAAACAGAGTTGAAAATCTCGTTTCTTTGAAAAGTCCACAGTGCAGACGCGTTGCCATTCAACAATGTGACGAAACCATGGCCTGAAATCGCCGCATACTTTCCATCACGCGACATCGAAACCGAGGTTACGCCTCCAACCGTCCTGTACGACGCCACTTGGAACTCAGGAGCGTTTACTGGAGTAGATGAAGAATCAAAGAATTGGGAAGGCTTGCCCATAATCATGGAAACAGGCATCAGTTGGTTTCCCAATAGACCCAACATGAAAATTAGAATCAAAGACCAAACCATAGTTGAGTTGGACCTATTCATTCGAACGTCTACTCAAATTAGTCCATTGATACTGAATCGTTTTCAAAATTCATTTGACGTTCTTCTTAAATCCTTTCTTAATTCTTGACATTAACGATATCATTATCTACATCCTTGCAGTTCAGCCATTCGAATTGGTAATTGATCACAAGTATTCTCTTCGATCTGGGCGATACATTGGTCCACTTGGACAGGTCCACATACGATGTTATGGAAGCGAGAGTCAAAGCTTTGCACAAATGCCTGCTAGATGGACAATGCGAGACTGAATATGGACAGCTAAGAGAGGTCTACTATGCAGTTCACTCGGAACTATCAATGTTCTCACAGGAGACAGGTGTCGAGACAACCACAAGTCGAGTTCTCGAAGAGGTTCTTGCCAGAATGGCAACTCCCAAGCCTCTACCGTGGACCATGGATAAACTTGTTCGAAGTTTTTTTGAGCCAGAGATCAAGTCTTGGATCCTCTACGACGACGCCATACCTACCCTATCAACCCTGAGAGATCACGGCTATCGTTTCGCGGTAGTTTCCAATGCCAGAAGTCACTGGGCAGTTGTAGAGATAATGAAGAGACTCAAGATCGACCGCTACTTTCAGACGATTCTTACGTCAGCTAGTGTGGGGCTTAGAAAGCCTAGACCGGAGATCTACCTCAGAGCTATGAACATTCTTGGATCGAGTCCGGATTCCACAGTCATGATCGGTAACAGTCTAGGCATCGATGTCCTCGGAGCCAAGAAGCTGAATGCCAGAGCCCTACACATTGAGCGGGAAATTGCAGAAGAGAGCCTTGTGGAACCAGACGCAACGATCAAATCCCTATCCGAAATTCTCGAAGTCATCAGGCAATGGAACAAGTCCTAGACCGCCTGAAAGATTTCATTTATTTCGAACCATCCAACAAATTCCTACCGAAAGCAAATTGGCCCCCTCAAGATCGATCAGGCTAGATTCCATAGGGCTTGTTCGAACGAAAGCGCACCTTGAAGAATTGAAGCATGGAGATGCAAGGTCGGAAATCATTATTGAAAAAAGGTTCAGCAAAGCTCTTGACGGAATAGACAAGTTCTCTCATATTTTCGTGCTATTCTGGATGCATGAAACAAAAAAGTTCGAGAGAAAGCTCTTGAAGGTTCATCCCCGACACCGTCTGTATATTGCTCAACAGGGTATCTTCGCAACGAGATCTAGGTTCCGTCCCAACCCCATCGGACTCACCGTGGTCGAGTTGTTGAAGAAGGTTGGCAACAAACTTGTTGTGAAGGGTTTGGATGCCTACGATGGAACGCCTGTCTTGGATTTGAAACCCTACGATTACTGGGATCGGCTGGATAGGATTCGGGTTCCAGGTTGGTGGAAGAAGTTGGAGAAAGAAGATCGACGTGACTAGTGAACCATATCCGGTTCTCGTTGACTTACTGTGACTGTTTTCCTATCTGTGCAGTCTTTTCCGCGGCCTTCCCGACGGCGGATATTATGGTCGCTCTTAGCCGGCCTTTCTCAAGTTCAAGCAGGCCTTCAGCTGTGATTCCTCCAGGAGTTGTGACTCTATCCTTGATCTTTGCGGGATGCTCTTTCGTTTCTACAACCATCTTTGCTGTTCCAAGCATTGTTTGAGCCGCCATTATGAGCGACTTGTCTTTCGGTATTCCAAGTCTCACACCAGCATCAGCCATTGCCTCAATCATGACGGCCACGTATGCTGGGCCGCTTCCGACGAATCCTGTGATCGAATTCAGTTGCTTCTCGTCGAGAACCAGCACCTGTCCTAGGAGGCTGAGTATCGACTTTGCCGTCTCCAGTTTTTCCTTACTAGTATTCTCTGATGGGCAGATGCCAATCATCGCTTCTCGAACCATGCATGTCACGTTTGGGATAACCCTTACAACCGCAATGTTGTTTGGCAGATGCTTCCGGTAGGTTTCCAGCATGATGCCTGCAACGATCGATATGACTACCTTGTTAGGCGTCAGTGAGGGTTTCATCAGTTGAAGAACTTCCTCGAGGTGTCGAGGTTCGACTGCAATAATTGGAGCGTCAGCAAAAGCGATGGCTTCGTTTGTGTCCACACATTGTATATGATGGGTTTCTGTGATGTACTTTCTTCGACTCTCAATAACCTCGACCACGCGAATATCTTCTGAGTGGTATACGCCTGACTTTAGAAAGCCTGTTATCATAGCTTCGCCCATGTTGCCTGCGCCAATAACTGCAATCTTTGTTGGACTTGTCAAATTCACTCCATCCCTGCTTGTGAAAGCTTGTATAGCTTAGACATTAACTATATGATAGAACTTAATAGTTCTCGTTCTGAATCGCTTCATCCACGATGCAGTTAGACGATGAACTTGGCCATGTTTCTAGGGCATAGGAACCAACATGTTCTCTATAACAGCTTGGGCAAATTCTGATGTTTTCAACTCCGTGGCTCCCTCCATCTGCCTTGCCAAGTCATAGGTTACTTTTCCTTCGCCGATGGTCTTCTCAATAGCGTCTTCAATCATCTTTGCTGGCTGTTTCCATCCCATGTATTCAAGCATCATGACAGCCGATAGCATCATCGAACCGGGATTTACTTTGTCGAGTCCAGCATATTTGGGCGCGGTTCCATGAGTTGCTTCAAAGATGGCTTTCCCAGTTGTGAAGTTGATGTTGGCGCCGGGCGCCATTCCCAATCCGCCTACTTGTGCTGCACAGGCGTCTGAGAGATAATCTCCGTTGAGGTTTGAAGTTGCGATTACATCGTACTCGTCCGGTCTAAGTAGGATCTGTTGAAACATGGAATCAGCAATTCTGTCCTTGATCAGAACCTTGCCTTCAGGCATCTTTCCATCAAGATTTCCGGTAACCTCTTCTTCGGTTATGACCTTGTCATCAAACTCTTTCGCAGCTTCGTATCCCCACTCTCTGAAAGCCCCCTCGGTAAACTTCATGATATTCCCCTTGTGAACCAACGTTACACTTTTCCTTCCACGGTCTATCGCATACTGCACAGCCGCTCTGACCAAACGCTTGGTGCCGGTCACACTGATCGGTTTGATACCGATCCCTGAATCTTCTCTTACCTTCTTTCCCATGACCTCTGAGAGAAATGAGATCATTTTTCCTGCTTCCTCCGATCCCTGCGGCCACTCGATCCCGGCGTAAACATCCTCGGTGTTTTCTCTGAAAACCACAACATTGAGCAGTTCCGGATGCTTCACTGGAGCTGGAACGCCCTTGAAGTGTCTGACTGGCCTTACGCAAGCATAGAGGTCAAGTTTCTGTCTTAACGTAACGGTTAGCGATCTGAAACCTCCGCCCACAGGGGTTGTAAGAGGACCCTTGATCGTGATGTTGAAGTAGTCTATGGCGTTAACCGTATCGTTCGGAAGCCAAGTATTGAACAGCTTGTATGATTCTTCACCTGCGTAGATCTTGAGCCAGACTATCTTTCTACGGGATCCATACGCCTTCGAAACAGCAGCATCAACAACCTTCTTTGTCGCGGATGATATGTCCGGTCCGACACCGTCACCGTGAATAATAGGGATTATCGGCCTGTCTGAAACCTCCAGTTTACCATCTCTGAATTCGATCCGTCTTCCTTCCGAGGGTATCTCCAGTCTCTCAAACTCTATCATGTCAGACCATTCTCACTCGTCAGTCTAGTGTAGTTGAGAAGTCCCCCTGCAATCAAGATCTTTCTGAATCTTTCGCCGAGGCTGTATGTGACCTCAAACTCCTTCTCTGAAGTCACGTCTTGACAAGTCAACTTGTCCATGCCCTCTTGCAGTGCTCCCCGCACATCTGTAATCTGAAGTTCATCTCCCTTTTCGACATTGGCATAGTCCGCTGACTTCACGAATGTGAATGGCACGATACCGAAATTCACGAGATTTGCCTCATGAATCCGAGCGAAGGATATTGCGATCACCGCCTTTACTCCAAGATACATAGGTGCCAGCGCAGCGTGTTCTCTGCTGGATCCTTGTCCATAATTGTCTCCACCAACTATGATCCCCCCGTTCTTTTCTTTGGCTCTCTTCGCAAATGTCGGATCAATCTGTTCAAAGACATGCTCCGCCATTGCTGGAATGTTGCTTCTTAACGGAAGTATCTTGGATCCAGCTGGCATAATGTGATCAGTACTAATGTTGTCGCCTACTTTGATCAAGACTTCTCCTGAGATATTCTGCGAAAGCTCTCCCCTCGTTGGAAGTGGTCGTATGTTTGGTCCCCTGTAGATTTCAACAGACTCCGGATTCTTTGCCGGCCGCAGAATCATGCTATCATCGATCTTGACGGATGTTGGAAGTCGGATCTTTGGAGGTGTTCCGAGTTTTCTCGGATCCGTTAACACTCCCTTTATTGCAGAAGCTGCTGCAACCTCAGGACTCGCCAAGAAGACCTGAGCATCTCTTGTGCCGCTTCTGCCTTCAAAATTCCTGTTGAACGTTCTAATGGAGATACCGCCTGAAGGCGGCGCTTGGCCCATTCCTATGCATGGTCCACAAGTAGCTTCAAGAACTCGTGCACCCGCTTCAAGAAGCATGTCCAATCCACCATTCTTCGCCATCTCGATGAGAACCTGTCTTGATCCTGGTGAAATTACAAGACTGACGCCCGAATGAACTTTCTTTCCCTTGAGCATTGAGGCTACTGTCATCAAGTCTTTGAGTGAGGAATTTGTGCAGCTTCCAATTGCAATCTGGTCGACTTCCGTACCCTCCATATCTGAAACCTTCACCACATTTCCCGGGCTATGCGGTTTCGCAACCAATGGTTCAACCTGATCTAGGTCGATTTTGATGGTGTCATCATATACAGCGTCCTTGTCTGCGGAAAGTGGCTTCCAGTCTTTCGCACGTTTCTGGAAACTGAGAAACTGTTGAGTTACCTTATCAGATGGAAATATCGAGGTTGTAGCGCCCGTCTCTGTACCCATGTTCGTAATAGTTGCTCTCTCAGGAACTGAAAGGTTTCGAACTCCTTCTCCTCTGTACTCCAAGGCGCGTCCTACGCCGCCTTTCACTCCAAGTCTTCTAAGAACCTCAAGGATAACGTCTTTGGCAGATACCCATCGACCAAGTTTTCCATGCAGCTCTACACTCACTATCTTAGGCATTCTTAGATAGAAGGGGCCTCCACCCATCGCCACAGCCACATCCAGGCCTCCGGCTCCTATTCCAATCATTCCAAGTCCTCCGGCAGTGGGAGTGTGGCTATCTGAACCTAACAGAGTCTCGCCTGGAACGGCAAATCTCTCGAGGTGGACTTGATGGCATATGCCATTTCCTGGTCTTGAGAAGTGAATCCCATGCTTGGAAGCAATCGTCTGGAGGAAAAGATGGTCATCAAAATTCTCAAATCCTGTCTGGAGCGTGTTATGATCCACATAGCTTACGGAGAGCTTCGTTTTCACTCTAGGGATTCCGAGGGCTTCAAACTGTAGGTAGGCCATTGTTCCTGTGGCATCTTGTGTTAGAGTCTGATCTATTCGTATGCCGATCTCTTCTCCTGGGACAGGTTCACCTTCAAGACAGTGTTTACCAATTATCTTCTCTACCAGTGTACCATGCAAAGCAGACACATCTTTCGGTCGTGATCTAGGCGCTAGCCACGGCCACTTTCGTTCGTGGCCGAGGCGAAGGCTTCTGCTCGGTCACGAACAGTATATCATCCCATGGATGCCGGTATAGGCCTGATCTCAGCCTATACTGATCTAGGACATGTCCAATTATTCCTATGCTTCTTCCGATAAGGAAAAGGCCGTTAAGAGATCCGAGTTTCATAATGTTGTCGATTTCCTCGCGTGTAAATCCCCCGCTGCTCTTCATCAGATCCAGAAACAGAACTCCAATACATCCATCCACGTTAAGTATCAATGTGCCTCTCTTGGCCGTGGTTATCTTCTCCACTTCCAATGCAAAATCCAGATACTCGGTGCTCATGAAATTCCTTTTGGCAAACTCGATGAGCAATTGGACCCGTTTGTCAGGGTTCCTGACACTTTTTATCCTATGCCCAATGCCCGGAATCCTGATTCCTTTGGATTTCATCTCATCCACAAATGCTTGAGCAGATATGCCTCTGTCGAAGGCGTCTTTGAAGTATCGTGCGGCATCATCGATTGCTCCTCCGAATCTTGGACCGACAGTGAGCAATCCACTGCACAGTGAAGCCACAATGTCTTTTCCAGCTGAGGCTGCGACTATGGCGTTGTGTGCTCCTGAGACTGCTGGTCCATGATCAGCTGTTATCATAAGAACCATTTCAATGAATTTTGACGCGAATGAAGGTAGCTTCTTCTTGAACCAGAGTAACCCGATAATGTCGCCGAGACTGTATCCTTCCTCAAAGATCTGACTAATTGGAATTCCAACATACGTTGGTTCTTCTCCTCTATCATCTGATACCGTACATGTGATGCTCGTCGGTCTTCTGACAAGATCCAAAGCTATTGCTCGGTTGAAATCAACAGGCAATTTGCGAGGTTCGAATTCCCTGACTAGCAGTATTTTGCCTTCCCTCCTGAGTCGCTTGAACGTCTCTTGGATTCTTTCTCCGAAATCGTCGAAAGATCTCGGAACTATCGCTCCAGCCTTTCTCAGCAGATCATTCTTGGCATCAGCGGTTTCCAATTGACCTCCAGATCTGGCACCTGCATGACCAAACTGAACCTGTGTAGGAAATATCTTGGCACAGGTTCCTGTAACCCATATGACGAGAGGCTTGGAGATCTCACCCTTCTTCACTGCCTCAGCTATCTTGACCTCATCGTCTCCCCCCATCTCTCCGAGGCAGACCAGCATCTTGATCTCGGGGTTCATTTGGTACCTCAGCAAATGATCGAGCAAAGTCGATCCTGGATATCTATCTCCTCCTGTCGCTATTCCCTCGTGCACGCCGTCACTGTTTCTCGCGATGATATTGAACATTTCATTAAGCATTCCACCGGACTTTGAGACGAAGCCAACGGAACCCGGTCTGTGAAGTTTGGATTCGACAATGTTCTCAGTCGTGCCACCGGTGTTTCCGATTCTAAAGGCGCCTGCTGCTACTCCACCAACTGTTGCCGGGCCAATAACCCATTTGCCCTTCGTTTTCGCCTTTGCCGCAATCTCCCTAGCGCGTCTCTCAGGAACTCCCTCCGCAATTATCACGATCACTCTAATGTTCTCTTGATCCAGCGCATCCATTGTCGTCGGATAAGCGGATCTGAATGAGGAGAAGTTTATCATGACATCAGCGTTGGGATGAGCTTCTGATGCCACATCAACTTCTCTGTAGATGGGGATTAGAATCTCTTTCGACCCCCAGAACGTTTTGAGATAACCATCCCTTGTGGGATCGACTACTGAGGCAACACTCGGCGTGTCCCTTTCACAGATGTAATCAAAGTCAAGCATTCTCTGAATGGCGTCGACTTGATATCCATAGACAATTGCCTGACTCTGTCTGTCAAACAGTTCATGCGGCGGTTTGACCATGATCTCATCCTCCTCCAGTCGTGCCTAGGATAGCCATAGGCACTATCCGGGTCATGTGCGTCTCAGGACCATAGACCTCTATCGGAATCCCAAGGGTCGATCCGAGTTCTCTCATCATCTCAAGTCCTCTTTCATAGTTCGGTCCTCCCCTGCGTACGTAGATCCTGATGTTTGACGCTCTCAGCCGCTCTCCATACTCCTTCAGTGCTCTGACTAAGCCCTTGAAAGTCTCCGCAACATCCGTGAAATTCGCAATGCCTCCACCAACAAGCAAAATCCGATCCTTCAATCCTTTCCCGTTCTCTCTGGTCATCAGATCCAAGATCGTCTTCGCATATTGATACGTCTCCTCCTCACGTGGATTCCCGCTGTACTCGCCATAATTTGCAAGTTCTTTCTCATACCCGAGGTCACAGATCGTGTCAGTGTAAATTACACTTGCTCCCCCGCCGGCTACCATTGTCCAAATTCGTCCCTGAGGATTCAGGACCTTGAGCTTTAGAGAAGCCCCAGTCCCTTCATCTAGGCTTTCGACAAACTTTTCTTCCGGTCGAGACTCTGCACCAAACGGAGTCGGAAAATCTATCTCGCCCCATTTGGACCCATTTTCGAATGTGGAGGCGTCGTCGAGTTTCGCTCGACAATCAAGTGGAATGACGTATCTACCTCGAATCGTGAATGGATTAAGTTCAAGGAAAGTAAATCCAAGATCACGGAACAGTCTATAGAGTGCCTTAGCGAATTTGGAAAGCAGAACTTTTTCATCTGAAGCAAAAGAGGAAAACGACGAGGTCAAATCCATGTCTTCTATCGAATCCAAAACAGGTATGCGAAGTGCTTTCACGGATTCCCAATGTTCCTCTACATCCACTCCGCCTTGAGTTGAGAAGTACAATACATCGGCATCTCTCTCAGTTCTGAATGCAGTGTAATATTCACTTGAGTGCTGAACAAAAGGTTCGATCAGAAAGTGGGTGAGAGTTCCAGTCGTTCCTTGAACGGTAACCCTTCGTCCCAGATTCTCTTTAAGAAACGATTTCGCTTCTTCAAAGCTTGCGTTCAGAAGAAGAAGTCTATGTTTACCTCTTCTTCCGATGAGTTGATCGGGCTTGACAACCAGCCTCTCCTCAGCAAGCCAAGGATACACTTCCACCAATGAGTCCAATCGTGTATTCTGATTAACCAGAATGCGTCTGTCCAACGAGCCACACTGATCGAAACCGTACTTTGGCAGGTTCCGAGCCAGCATTCTCTTTGCATCATACTCTCTAATCCCTAGCTCAGCCAACTTCTTTCGCCCCTTTTTGCGCACTTGATAGATCTTTTCGCTACAGTAAATCCCTT
>CAZJUU010000028.1:0-11975 GCA_964549295.1 uncultured Candidatus Bathyarchaeia archaeon | reverse complement strand
TGATCAATGGCTATGATGCGTTCACGGTCTCCGAGCCTCTTTTTAGCCAGAAGACTGAATTTATGCTGGATCCCGCTTTTTTCTCCAATCACTGAGGCCGGCATCTCGACACTGAATTCCAGCGAGGTCAGCAACTTGTAGATGCTCTCCAAGCTTGTAACATTTTGCCTGATTTCTTGTTCTCTCATGGGATTGAGATAATACTTCGGTATTTCCCGTACGATCGCTGTCTCAACCGTGAACTGCTTGTCACACTTCCGGCAAGTCATGTCTAGGTGCGGGTGCTCAAACCTTTCTCGGCATTCTCTGCAGACATACCATAGACCCATGTCTCTATATTCGCCTTCAACTAATCCGGCCCCACATTTAGGGCACTTAGGCATCGATTGCCCCTGAATGTACTTATCTCTTTCATCGATGTTTCCGCATGGAATGTGTTCTGTCAATCCCGTCTTGACAATGTGGCGGCTGTGGCACTTTGAACAGCTGTAATGCAGAGTGATGGATGTTGAGCTACATGCTGGACAGGCTGAGACTGTATCGAAAAAGCTTTTCTTAAGGATTTCCAAGTGGTTCAGATGGTCCAAAAATTCTTCCGCCTTTCTTAGCGGAACAGTCTCGTCGAAAACTGACTCTACTGTTTTGTATCTGAATCCGAAGGACAGGTCATAAGTAGGGAGGATCTCTCCTTTTTTTCCACCTTCTAATAGATTTCTTAGAAGTTTCTGGGTGGGACGCTCGATGTAGGCTTCTCTTCTTTTAAGCTCGGTTTCTTCTTCCGCTTCCGGTCCCTTCAGCATGAGTTCTCTGATCTCATTGAAACGTAGCCGGTCAGACGACTGTTTTTCTTCTACAACCTTTTCTTTGGACGCGTCCTGTTTCTCTGGTTTCTCCAATGGGCATCCCATATTTCATTTTGCCATGAATCTATTTAAACTGGGAAAATCATGTCTTGTGTCTAGCGGAAGAACACGAAGAACGCCAGACCTGTAACTATTATTAGAATCGTCGCGTGTTTCAACCCGCCTAAGAATGTATCTTCGTTGATTTTTCCGGCTATTACCCCTCCGAAAAGGGATTCTAGCAGTGAGGTATGCAAGAAAATCCTTCTTGTCTCCGTTGACGTCAGTATTGGCCTAATTAACGGAACACCGCTTTTGGCCAACTCGCTTATGGGGACAAATATCATCTTCGAAATCAAAATGATTATGAATAGGAAGAGAACGACTGAGAAGTAGAATATTGCCACATAAGGCAGAGTCTGCATTCTTCTCCTCAGACTCCAAGCGTTGACGTTTTCAACATAGCGTGCCGTCGAATCAAAGATGTCAGAAAGGTCTCCCCCGTGTCTGCTTGCCTCTAGGATTAGGACAGTTGCCCTTTTGACTAAAGGCAGATCTACTCTTTCACTGAGCTTTGTCAGGGCCTCATCGAAATTCAGGCCCCAACTCATGTGTGACACAAGCAGTTTCAGTTCGTTTGTCAATGGGCCATACATTCGTTTTGAGGCGTGCTCCAATGCTGTCTGTATTGGCACCCCTGTTCGTATCGAGGTTGCCAAGTCTCTTAGGAATTCAGGCATTGCCTTCTCTATCTTGTTTTTCCATCTGTTGTGGATTACGGTCACGAAGCTTGGTGGAGCTACTCCAATAACGAAAGCAATGATGAGAAAATAGTCGAAGTCAGGGGACAGGCCGAAGAAGACGAACGAAATTATGAAGAAAGCAACTGCTACGATTGAGGAAACGATGCCGATCCTTTTAAGAGTTCTCCTCGTGATTCTCATGTCGTTCACCTTTCAGTAAAAGCGGATATTGTCACGACCAAGATTGTGGCCAAGATTGGGATTCCTACGTATGCCAATAGGTATAGCATTAGTCCGGGGTTCATGACGCCTGCTCCTCCCAACATTCCAAGCGTTGCGAACATTACGACGAAGAGTAATGGCATAGCGACCAAAACCATTATGTAGATCTCAGCCATGGCTGAGAGCGATTCCAGCATCGCGTCGAGTTTGACCATTTTTTCCTTCATGACGTTCTCTGTGGATATTCGTAAGTATTCTGTTGGGTCCCCTCCTGTCCTGACCGTGGCGACGTATCCTGCTAGAATCTCTCGCAACTTGTCGCTTGGTGTGTACTTGGCATTTTCAAGAATTGAGGTCAACAAATCCTGACCGAAAATTTCAACGTCTCTCACTACGTTGCTGAATTCCTGTCGGACTTCGCGAAGAGTGTCGATTCTGGCGACCGAGCCGAAAATTTTTCTCGGTGGCACGTTAGAACTTGAAAGCAAAGTCAGAAAACTTGCAATGTAGGGAAGGTTGATTTCTATGGGAATTCTTCTGTTGCTGCCTTTCATCCCTGGATAGACGTAAATCAGAATAAGCACGAAGATAGATGACAAAGCTGCGAACATGAAGCTGAGCAGAAAGTTTGCGATCGAAAGAAGACTGATATGCATGATGATGGGCAATGAGAAGGGTAGAATTATCATGGGAACAGTAAAGGCTATGATTGCCATTAGTACCATGAAGGAGACGTATGCTTGAAGTGCAATGTTCATTCCAGCCTTCTTCATCGTGATGTGCAGGTCTTTGAAATGGGGGAGGATTGTCTGTATCCTCTTGCCCAACAGCTCGTAAGCGTATGTCCACGGTTCAATCTTCAAATTTAACTCACCTTAGCCTTACGGTAAACAGCCCTTGGGTCAGAGAAGTAATCAAGTACAACTCTTGAAACCTCTTCGTAAGTGCGAATGTGCTTTCGCACCATGTAGTCAAGAATGACCTTTCTTTTCTGCAGTTCTAGATCGATTTCCGTCATGGAATATCCCCACTCCTTTGCGATCTCCTCCAACAACCAGCTCCTGCCGTTGTATTCGTAAAGATCCTTCGCGGCGTCCCATCTGAACACCTCATGGGTTTTGAAGTAGTTTTTCTCGTAGTCCCACCCGAGCATCTCAGAGACCGATATCGTCCTTCTCAATGAAACGTTGTTGACAACCATTTTGCGAACGATCGCGATGGCGTCGAGATTCTCAACCAAAGTGTGCGGAATGTTCATTGGTCTAGTCGTCAAACGATGTAGCACGCCTTGAATGTTCTCAGCATGAATCGTCGTCAAACCAAGATGACCGGTTGACATGGCCTGAAACAACGCGTAAGCCTCTTCTCCTCGAATCTCGCCAACGATGATATAGTCTGGTCTTTGTCTAAATGCAGCTCTCAAAAGGTCAAACATGCTGATGGCACCACGACCGGTTTCTCCAATTGCCCCAGACCCGGTGCCTAGGCCCTGTCGAGTAACCATCATCTGCCAGTTCTCGTGTGGTAACCGTATCTCCTGTGTATCCTCGATGCTCACGATTTTCAGGGTCGGTCTGATGAAAAGGCTGAAAGTGTTGAGCATCGTGGTTTTCCCGCCTCCGATATCACCTCCGATCATGACTGAATGTCTGTTTTCAATGAGGAACCAGAAATATGCCGCCATGTCTGGCGACAGTGCTTTGTAGATGATGAGGTCTGTGATTGTCAGAGGACTTTTTTTGAACTTTCTTATAGTGAAGGTGCTGCCCTTAGGCGTGACTTCAGTGCCGAAGGTGAGTTGAGCTCGACTTCCATCTGGAAGTGTACCATCTAGAAGAGGTTGAGCTATGGAGATGTGTCTGCCGCAGAGGTATGCGATCTTGAGGATGAAACTCTGGAGTTCTTCCTCTGTCTCAAACGTGATGTTCGTTGGAATGGACTCGTATTTCCGATGCCACACGTACAGGGGATAGTTTGCGCCGTCGCATGAGATGTCTTCAATGTGATCGTCTCGCATGAGACCGTCTATTTTGCTGAAGTTTAGGAAGTCTCGAGTGACATAATATTGATACTTTTCAAGTGTGTGGGGATCAACTTTTATCTTGTACTTCTTTGCAGACTCGATGACCTTGTTTCGCAGAAATTCTTCAGCTTCTTCCTTAGTCTTGAACTCTTTAGAGCTTAGGGAAAGTTCGTCCAGTAGGATGCCCTTGATTTCGCGTATCCAGTTTTCGTCGGCTGAAGTCAGTGTGGGTTCCAACACAAAGTATTTGACTTCATCTTTGGCATTTTCCACGATTGCCGCGTAGGAGTACGGCATGAGCAAAGGATAGTGCTCTTTGAAAGTCTCTTTGACTTTTTCAGCCGTGAATTGGGCAAAGCTCAATTGGACCGGGTCAGGATCAGGATCCTTCAGTGGATTTCCGTTCTTTCCTCTTTTCAAGGCGATTCTTATCTTTATTCTCTTCATCAAGTCTGCATCTCTATTGATTATTTTCCGAGGAGCTGATATAAACCGTGCAAAGATCTAGGGTCAAACCACTGTGACCTCCGTGTTACCACTTGTCAGGCCGCTCGCTGTTGCGGTGATTGTGGTTTTGCCCGCTGATCCTTGAGCGGTGAGAGTGATTATTGCTTGTCCGTTCGAGTCTGTGGTTGTTGTTACGGCATATCCACTCTGGCTTTCATACGTCAATACTGGCTTCTTGCTTGGCGTCCCGGTCCAAGAAGATATTTGGACGGTTATGGTGATTCTTGCCTGGGCGATGTTTTGGTTGTTTGAGTCTTTGAGTTGAACCGTGATTTGTGAGGTCCCCCCATTTCGAGCTATAGAATTTGGAACTGCTCTTACTTCTATTCGGGAAGCAGGAGTGAAGGCTACTTTGCAGACTCCTTGGACGCCTTGACATATAGCAGTGACATAGGCTGTTGTTCGAGACATTGAGGATGTCAAGGTCACCATGGCAATTCCGTTTGAATCTGTCGTGGCGTGAGTTGCTGATAGTGAGCCTGCGGTTGTGTAGAAGTCTATCCACGCATTTGGAACAGGGTTTCCGTTGGTGTCTTTCACATTGGCTGTTATGGTTGAAGTCGACAGACCGTCGTTCTTGATATTCTCCGGGACAGAGGTTAGTCCTAGTGATGCCGCCATCGATTCTGTGGTTATCAGAACGGCCTCAAATGGTACTGTTTGTCCGAAAGGCGTGACAGTGCCATTTGCTTCTATGAAGGAACCGTAGAAGGTAAGAAAGTTGATGCAGGTTGTTGATTCTGTCATTCCTGTAACACTTTGCCTTTTTGCTCCGGAATGGCTGAAAGGTTTACTCCACGTGTAATAGACGAAGTTGAAGATGTTGGGCTTGAAGGTGGTTTGGCTTAACTGTGGGTCTATGTACCATGGTAGTGGATCCTTCGGGGAGTTGTCATTGCTTATCAAAGTCAAACAAGAGGTGTCTGTTACGACTATTGTGCGATCGTCCACATTTACTACAAGTATGCGCCAAGTGACGTCTTTGGTGCCTTTGGGAATAGTCCAGCCGCTTCTCCATGGACCTGATCCGCTTCTCCAGTGGAACATGTCAAATATCAGCATGAGCGGGCCGAAATAGAATTTCTTCGGAGTGTAGGGAGTTTCAGTGTCTCCCCACAACAGATATGCCCCCAGTTCGGATGCTCTGGTACCTCTCTCTGTAGTAACGGTCCAGTCAGAGTTCATTGTAGTGTCGTTCCACATGACCGGTGGGTCAACATTAGGATAGAGCAACAGAATCCATAAGGATTCCTTAGGTTCTATGTAGGCGTCTCCTTCGAATTTTGAAGGATCACATACGAATTTATGATCTATGTAAAGAGCCCTTATTCTTACAGCTATGGATCCAGTGTTGTCTACTCGTACACTGTGAACCACAGAACCTGCTGTTAGCTTCAATGCTTCGGGTCCTGCCAAGGCAATGTTTTCCAGCGCTTTTTCTTCTTCTATTCTCAAACGTTCGGTCAGAGCGGAACCAGATATGTCCAAGGCAAAGAAGAGCATCAGAAGGAGCAGAATTGCTAACATGGCTAAATAGAGTGAAAGGAACAGGGGCGAAACCCCCTTTCTATCCATGACGATTCTTTTCAGTTTCATTCGTATCCGCCTCCGTCGCTCAGAGAGGTTTGCAGGACGACGTTCTCTGAGGTGTCTGCAACATTATCAGTAGCTGAGGTCATTGTCATGTATCTTGCATTATTGGCATAGAAGCGAATAGTCATGGCGCTCGTACTATCCGTGGAATTCACGGAAGGGACCGTTAAAGAACTGCTCAGAACTGTTTTTGTCGCCGAGGTTGATGCTGTTGCGCCATCATCATCTGTCACAGTCAACGTGACTACATATGTTCCGCTATCTGCATATGCGTGGCTCGCAACTGAGCCTGTCGCATTTGTATTGTCACCAAAGTCCCAGAAGAACGTCTCGACAGAGCCATCTGGATCGAAGCTGTTGCCAGCGTCAAATATGATGGGCTCTCCGATGTATACTGTGCTCGCGCTTTCTGTGAAAGAAGCAATGGGCGGACTATTCAGCACAGTCACTGTGTGACTGGTTTGGCTCACCGCGCCATCGTTGTCGACTATGGCAAGTGTTATCGTGTAGATTCCATGATCTGTGTATGAATGAGCAGTCATAACACCAGTGTCACTGGCTCCGTCTCCAAAGTGCCAAACGTAGCTAATTATAGTGCCATCTGGATCGTAGCTACTTGATGCGTCAAATACGACAGTGCCGCCAGAATAGACAGTTTTCGGAGAGTTCGTAAATGTGGCCACTGGTCCTCTATTCAAGACGGTCTTGTCTGACGTTGCGGTGTCTGTGGAGCCATCATCATCTTTAACTGTGAGTATAACAGTGTAGACTCCCTCACTCGTGTAAGCGTGTTCTGCGAAAACACCTGTAGTGGTTGTTCCGTCTCCAAAGTCCCAATAGTATTTGACGATTGAACCATCGGGGTCGGAGCTTGGCGACGCGTCAAATGTGATTGATTCGCCAGTGAGAACGATCGCTGCGGAATCGGTGAACATTGCTTCTGGCGGCCTATTGAGCACTGTCTTAGTCGAATTGATCGAAGAAGTTGCACCTCTGTCGTCAGTGACCGTCAGTTTAACAGTGTAGACGCCTTCATCAACATACGCATGGTCCGCGGTGGCGCCCACTGCATTTTTGCCATCTCCAAAATCCCAGAGGTAACTTGTGATGATACCGTCAGGGTCGTAGCTGGCACCGGCATTGAAGCTGATTACGTCGCCCGTGTTGACTGTTTCTGCCGACTCAGTGAACGCTGCCACGGGGGCGCCGTTCATTATGACCGTCGTGGATCGACTTATTCTCTCCCACATGGCTGTCACGTTCGCCATTCCGGGTAATTCTGACGCATACAATATCACGGTCGCAATGCCGTTGGCGTCGGTCATTGCCCAAGCTGACGAGAGCGTTCCAAGATCTGTGAAGAAGGTTATGTTGGCGTTGGGCACGGGATTTCCATATATGTTGTATACTTTGGCCGTTATGGTAGACGTCATGCTAGAGTTCGCGAGGATTATGGTGGGCCAAGCTGAAATCTCGATGGTTCCTCCGGTCTGAGCGCATAGTACAGCCTCGAACGGTATGGTTTGTCCGTATGGTTTTGTTGTCCCGTCGTGTTCGTGGAATAGTCCGAAGAACGTCAAGAAGACTTTGTTGCGGCAAACCGTGGCGTAGATGGTCTGAGGTGAGGTTTGCAGCATTCTTGGTCTGTCCCATATGTATATTATGTTAACAGTTTTGTTGACTTCGATGAACTGAGTGAAGGACTGCTGGGGTGGTTCTAGATACCATGCTCTTCGGTTTGAAGGTGATTTGTTGGGAAAGAGTGTGAAGCATGAAAACTGATTTATCGTGATGTTTCTATCATCAACGTTTTTCACCGTTATGTTCCAAGCAATTGAGCCTGTGCCGATTTCTATCTCCCATCCGGGCTTCCATTTTGATGGATCGTAAGAACCGGTCCTCGGATCACACTCCGTATAGTAGAATTTGTTGAAATCAAGCATTAAGGGGCCGAAGTAGAACCTTGTCTGCTCGACCGGCGGATTGAATTCGCCCCCAGGCTTCAGTCTCCATTCATATTCAAGTGATTTAACTCCTCTTTCCGTCGCGACAGCCATCTTGGCATTCGCTTCGTACCTGACTCCAGCCGGTAAGAGAATCCACAATGATTCTTTCGCGTTCAGATAAGTGTCGGCATACTCCGACGGATCGCATAAGAATTCATTATCAATGTATATCGCCCTCATTCGCGATGTTATGGAGCCTGTGTTGTTGACAAGAATCGCAGCAATGTACTCAGTCCCGCTTTGATTTTGTGTTGCCAAGGCGCAAAGAACGATTCTCTCCTGCATTCGTTCTTCTTCAACTTTGATTGACTCTTGAACGCTGTCATTGTATTTGTAGAGCGTGAAGAAAAGGGTTGAACCAAGAGTCACGACTAAGATGATGAAGAGTACTGATCCGAACACAGTCGATATGCCTTTGTTTCCCAGTCTCTTCAAAGTTGTTTCCCTTCCTTCATCATGTGACCGTTATTGCTGCCTCGAATGGTATTGTTTGGGCATAGGTCGTTGTTGTTCCATCGTGTTCGTGGAAAACTCCGAAGAAAGTCAGGAAAACCATGCATGTGCACTGTGGGAGGTTCATCTTTTGGGCAGAGTTTGTTCCGCCTTCGCCGGGCAAACTCTTAGGATTTGACCAGATGTAGAGAATGTTCGCAGTCTCGTTCACTGGTAAGAATTGGGTGAGATCTGTCTGATTGGTCGGTTCAATGTGCCAAGTCAGCTGGGTTGAAGGAGAGTCGTTCGGCACCGCGGTGAAGCTTGAGTATCTGTTGATCGTCAGGTTTCTGTCGTCGACGTCCTTTACAGTCAAGTTCCAAGCGCAGTATCCGAAGTCCCTGGGGATACTCCAGCCGGGATGCCAAATGTCATCTTGACGCAGAGTTCCGTCTTGAAGGGTTTTTCGATACCAGAAGGCGTCGAATTGCAGCATCAACGGACCTATGTAGAGCCGTGAAGGATTGTATTCCCAGCGTGGCTTGATTGATCCATATGCAAGAAGAGCTTCGTATTCAGCTGTCTTGATGCCTCTCTCTGTTGCCGCGGTTATTTTTGCACTGGGTTCAAATGTGACCTCGCTCGGAAAATTGATTTGGATGAACTGGCTTGGTGCGACATGCGCATCCATGTAGGTTGAAGGGTCACACACGAAGAGCGTTGTCGTCATGTTCGTGACATATATCGCTCTAATTTCAACTTCAATTGTTCCTGTGTTGTTGACGACAACATGCGATACACGGTTTTGATCATCAAACCCTAATCCTGACAGGATTATTTTCTCTTGTGCACGTTCATTTTCAATTTTCATCTGCTCTTGCACAGCAAGATTGTAATCGAAAAACGCCAAGAAAAGGCCGATAAGAATGGAAAACATCAGAAGAATCAAAAAAAGGGAAGTAATAGTCGAATCGCCCCTTCGGCATCGAAGTAAACGGCACTTCATCTTTCCCATTTCAGTCAAGCCACTACCTGGTATGTGTCTCCGACACCTCTTGTTGTGAAGGCCTTTACTGTGTACGTTTGATTGCCTATGGCATTGAAACCAAGGTTCGGGATTGTAGTGGTTATTAGATCTCCTTGAACTACTGAATCAGGATTTGCAGTGAAGCTGGGTTTCTCATAGACGTGCAGGTTGCCATCTAGTGAAGAGATGAAAACTTCACTCATGGTAACTGCTGATTTGCCGATGTTTCTGACATAGATCGTGCAGTTTGACATGCCGCCCTTTAGGTTTACTTCCTCTATCACGATGCGTTCAGTAGCTATGAGACCTGAGGCTTCCCAGAAAGACTGAGTCTCTCCTGTAAGGCCTGTGGACCAGATAAACACTGGTATGAAAAGCACAGTCACAATTGCTAATATTATAAGAGTTGCAAAAATGGGGGAAAGGGCTTTGGCGTTGCTTGTCTTCAATGCGTCCACCTTACCGAAGGCTAAGGAGCTTTGAATGTTGAAGATACGAATTGATTTCCAAGTTTACTGATCAGCGTCACGGTATACAGATCGCCACTAGTCATACTGCCTGCGGTGAAGGCGCAGACTACCGGTTCCAACGTTCCATCGGCAAGTAGAATGTCTGTGAGGCCAATGTCTACGTTAACTACACTACCTTGCGCATCTTTAAGGATGGCCTCAGTTATGGGAACTGCCCCACCACCAGTACTCTTAGCGTATGCAGTGACTGCATCGAGAGCGGTGCACTGTACAGCTTCTATTGCGACCTTTTCTTGCCCAGTTGTACCTCCTCCCATCATTGTACCGAGGTAGCCGGAAGTGAACATGTATACTATGATGCCTGCGATGACAGCGATAGCGATTAGTATCAGCACAGCGAAAATCGGTGACAGACCCTTGGCGTTCTTTCTTAGTTTGTTAATGGATACTTTCATTTCTACACCTCCCTAAGCTTTTTCTCGCCGTTTCATTCAGAGAGCTCGCTTATAAACTGTGAAAGTTTCAATAAGTGAGAAGTTCAATCGAACAGAACTTTCAAAACTACCGGAAACAGATCGCCAAAAGAATCATTCAGGGCGGTCGGCTTCAAGAAGTTTAATCCAGTGGAGCATGGCTTCTTCCAGTGCCTTGGAAAGACTGCCTTTTCCATACCCAAACTTCCTCATGGCCAGCTTTCTGAACCTCTGTTCAACTTCTCCTGCTACGACGCCGCGGATCTCGCCCATGTCTATACCTCATATTTTCATGAGGGGAGGTTCGCTTATAATCTTTCACGCTGCGTATTCTTGCCAAGAAGCGGCGAACGCAGATTTTCAACGGAGTCTCTGAAAGTCGAAAAAACAAACGTTATTTATTCCTCCACATCTAGTATACTTGATGGTCTGAAGAATGGTTTACTTGGCTCTTATGTTCGCTCTTGCCGGGTTTACTTTGCTCGACGCCCTGATTACAGTGGTCGGCATGAGGATAGGATGCGTCGAGTTGAACCCTGTGGTGACAATGTGGGGAGTTGAGCTTTGGGCAACATTCAGGATATTATTGTTGGGATGCATGTTAACAGCTTTCTTTGTCGGCTATCGGCTTTGCTTAAAGCATTTTCAGAAGGGGTTGGGAATGCTAAAAGGAGCTTTGCTTGCGCTGAATTTGTACATTGGCACAGTTGTGTTCTTTGGTTTCCTCGCTATAATTATTAAAGCGCCATTTTGACGAAGCTTCGATGTTGGGTAGCCCTGTAGCAATTTTATAGAAATATCCTTTGTAGCACTCTTCTAGACATCTGCTTCATGGCTGTTTATATATTTTCCGGCATTTAGCCATATCGTGGTATCGCACCTTGCGTGCGAATCGCTACGTAATTTGGGAGAAAGGGAGAAATCGTTGAACTGTCCGGAATGCGATGGCGCAATCGTTTTCCCTGATGGGCTTAAGGGAGAGGTAGTCTGCAGTAAATGCGGAATAGTTGTAGGTCGATCTCAGAGCACGCAAGGTTTTACTCAATGGAAGCCCAAGTGGTTTTCAAACTGGGATGAAGACGACTCTGAAACCTTGAGGGAATGGTTGACAAGATTAAGAACCGTTTCGTGCCAACTAAATCTCACAAACTTTCCTTACAGAGAAGAAGCAGCGCGCATTATCAGGACGAAGAGCAGCATTCTCTTTAGATCCCAAAGATTCGGCAAAAACAAGAATGAAGCCATCGCAGTGTTGGTGCACTTGATATTGATGGAATACGGCAAGATGCGATCTTTGAAGGAGATTTGTCAAAAGCTCTCTCTCGACTACCGTCTAGTCACCAAGTATGCTTGGGACATGAAGAAAATGATCGATCTGCCCAGAGCGATTTCGTCTGAAGTCTACCATAGGAAATCGGCTCGAGATTACTTGGGGAAATACGGGGGGAAGCTGACAACTGATTCGGGATTAATACGAGTGACTGAGGAAGTGTTGACAAGCATTCGGAGGGAAATAAGCGGAAACCCAATATCGTTGGCTGCCGGCGCTCTCTACTTTGTTTGCAAAACCAGAAAGATTAAGCTGTCAAAGGACGAAGTCGGAAAAGCCTTCCACATTTCAGGCCGTACGGTTTACA
>CAZJUU010000027.1:7078-12049 GCA_964549295.1 uncultured Candidatus Bathyarchaeia archaeon | reverse complement strand
CACCACGGGCATGCCTGCAATAAGTAGGCCATGTTTCAACGCGATGTCAGTCGCATTCACTGTTGCAACCGCAAAGCCCAATTCAAGATCTTCCGGTCTCTTCTTCGTGTTGATAATGATCGTGCCTTCTGGTTTGAGGCCTTCTAGCACATTGATCGTTTCCAGAAGTTTTGAGTCAAGTACTATCACGTAATCTGGATCGTATATCTGGCTTCGAGAATTGATTTCGCGGTCGGACATTCGTGTAAAAGCCTTGACCGGGGCACCCCTACGTTCAGCTCCGAAGAACGGAAATGCTTGGCTCCATTTCCCCTCGAAAAATGCGGCTTTCGCCAAGATCTCTGCTCCAATAACAGCGCCCTGACCGCCTCTTCCATGAAAACGAAACTGCTTCAGCAAAACTCGCTTCATCAGAAATAACACAAACACCAACTTAAACTCGCCCTAATACACTTACACAATTCAGGTTTGGAACGATGATTCTTAGATGAGGTTAGGTCAGGAACTGTGACAATCCCAGTCTCTGCAGTTAAGTGTAATAGCTACGAATACGCGGCGATTTTCGAATCTCTGACGAAATGTCTTGAACGAATCGGTGGAATCCAGAGATTTGTCAAGCCCGGAGACACTGTCGCACTAAAGGTCAATCTGCTCTGCGCAGCCACCCCCGACAAAGCGGTTACAACCCACCCTGCTGTCGTTGCCTGCGCAGCGAGAATGGTTAGAGAAGTTGGAGCAGAGCCCATAATAGTTGACAGCCCCGGAGGAGGCGCCAGATACACAACTTCGAGTCTTCGAGACCTCTACGACAAAACTGGTATGAAAGAGGCGGCAGAGAAAGGAACAGCGAAACTGAACTATGACACTAGCTTTGAGAGTGTGCCCCATTCTGAAGGAAAGCTCGTCAAAAGATTTGATGTCATAAGACCGATACTTGATGCGGATGTCGTGATAAATCTGCCCAAGTTCAAGACACATGAATTTACGTATCTGACGGCTGGGGTCAAAAATCTCTACGGGGTCATTCCTGGAAAGGCAAAGGCGACGTACCACGCAACATTGAGAGATGTACGAGATTTTTCAGATATGTTGATCGATCTTTACTTGTGTATCAACCCATCTCTGACAATTGTTGACGCGATAGTTGGAATGGATGGTGATGGCCCCACTTCAGGTCGACCTAGGGAACTAGGTCTACTAATGGCCAGTGAGAACCCCCTAGCGGTTGATGTTCTTCTCGCAGAAACAGTTGGTGTGGATCCAGTTACTATTCCACATATAAGAGCAGCTGTAGACCGAAAACTCTGTTCTGGAGGATTAGAAGACATAGAGATTTTGGGTGAGACGTTGGAATCAATTCGCATCTCAGACTTTGCAATGCCAAAGAGCATGGTGCAAAAAAGGAAGCCCAGAACGATCGATTTTCTCTACGGTCTGGCTGCACCTCTTCTGAAAGACATGTTTTCAGTGAAACCCAAGATTATTCCGGAACTCTGCATCGGCTGCGGGATCTGTGAAGAGAACTGCCCCGAACGTGCAATCATTGTCTCGAACGGAAAAGCTCTCATTGACCAAAGTAGATGCATAAGATGTTATTGCTGCTACGAATTGTGTCCTCATAAGAGCGTTGAACTGACAAAGAACGTCTTGTATACTTTGGGGAGAACTGTCCGTTAGCGAGGAACTATGGCTGGACCTCGTGAAGTTGATTTGGGGCTAGATATGGTTGATTGCGGAAAACCGTCAATTATATAATCGTCAATATCCACTGGAATAGTTCACCGTAGGCAAGGCGTCAGAGGGATTTCGAGAATGGCCAGAATCACGATTGACACGTTGAAGGCCATTAGGTATGGCATGGGCAATCCACTGTCTCGTGCCATATTGAAAACAGGCATCGGAGGTTGCACGTCAGGAAAAACCAAGCTCGATGTGGCTCTCGAAGCTTTTGCTTGTGGGACAGTTCCAGAAAGGTTTAGCGACCGTGCCTACACGAAGATGCTTCGACTAGTGTTAGACACGATCTGCCAGATATTCTCCGTCAAGTCCGAGAATCTTGCAAAATATCTTCAGGACCCTACTACACGACGCGGCGTTTCAAGTGTGTTGAAAGGCATAGCAATCTATGGAGTCACCAAACCACAACTTCTGAACGCACCCTTCCTGGTTGTCTGGAATCTCACGAACATGTGTAATCTGAGATGCAGACACTGCTATCAGCAGGCCGGTGGCGTCTTGAAGAATGAACTTTCCTTGGAAGAGAAGTTCAAGACCGTTGATGAACTAGCTTCGGCAGGGGTCGTGGCAATAGCGTTCTCTGGTGGAGAACCTCTAATGCATCCAGACTTCTTCCCGACGGCGCGTAGGGCACGTGAGAAAGGCCTCTACGTTTCGGTTGCAACGAATGGACTCATGCTTACGCCGGAGATGGTTAACCGTCTGAAGCATGCTGGTGTTGGATACATAGAGGTTAGTCTAGACTCTGCCAGACCTGAAGTTCACGATGGCTTCAGAGGTTTACCCGGAGCTTGGAAGCGAACTGTAGAAGGAATCTCCAACTCCGTAAAGGCAGGAGTCATCACGGTGATGGCGACCACTGTCACGCGTCTGAATTACGAGGATGTGCCAGCGCTCATAGACCTCTCGAAGAAGCTGGGTGTCACTAGGTTTGTTCACTTCAACTTCATACCGACAGGTAGAGGAAGAGAAATTACTAGTCTGGATCTATCACCGCAACAGAGAGAAAACTTGCTTAGGCTTCTCTACGAAAAGTCTCAGACAGCAGGTATTGAAGTCATTTCCACCGCACCCCAATTCGCGCGCGTCGTGTTCCAACAGTCCTGTGGTGGCTCGATCGCGCCTACGCACTTCTATGTGGGCCGGAATCGAAATTGGGGACTTAAGGCGCTTGCGGACCTCATCGGAGGATGCGGAGCGGCAAGACTGTACTGCGGTTTACAGCCAAATGGCGACGTAACCCCATGCGTCTTCATACCCCAACTCGTTGTTGGAAACATAAGAGACAAGCCCTTCGACGAAATCTGGCATACCACGAAGATCTTCAAAGATTTCCAAGTTCGAAAAACCCTGAAAGGAAGCTGCAAGACCTGCGATTACAACAAGATATGTGGAGGTTGCAGAGCCCGATCTCTAGGTTACTTCCAAGACCACAATGCTCCAGATGTTGGATGCGTGAACAACATTGAGACTTGGAGTAAGATAGCTCCTCCAGAGGAACTTGTATACGCTAGGACCCGCTGAATTACTCGTCTTCGATCTCTGGGCTATCAACCACTCTTACCATGAGTGATAGCGAGCCTCTTCAAAGCTTCTACATAGATTTCTATGGCATCCAGATAGTCCTTGAACGCAATTTCTTCTTTGTCAGTATGATCCAGACTCGAATCGCCCGGACCGTAGGCGATCATTGGAATTTTGACCTTTGACGCAAGAGTATTCATGTCAGAGGTTCCTGTCTTCTTTAGGAAGACTGGATTCTTCTTTCTCACTCTTCTTACCGCGTAAGAGAATGACCGAGCGAGTAAAGAGTCAGAATCTGTGAGACATGCCTCAACACTATCTATGACCTCAAGACCTGTCGCAACGTTTGGATTGTCATTCAGATAAGATCCGATTCTTTTTCTGAAATCATTCAATACTTGACTGGAACTGAGGCTTGGTGGTACTCGAACGTCGAGTGTAAGGACACAATGGGAAGGAACTACATTGGTTGAGTCTCCGCCAGTAATTCCGGTAAGACAGCCTGTCACAGAGTGAAAACGAGACTCACGTTCGTCTACATCCGGAAACTCTCCTTTAAGCAGGCTCCAAATTTCTATTGCTTTGTCGACAGCGCTGTCATAACGCCATGGAGCCGCCGAGTGCCCTGTCTTTGTCTTGCATTCCAATCTCAGATTAAGGAGACCTTTGTATCCAATAACAATGTTCTCCGTATTGCTTGGTTCTCCGATCACAGCGTAGTCCATGTTCAGTTCGTTTGTCTGGACAAAGTGTTTCATTCCAGTTCCTCGCGCCTCCTCGTCCACAACGCCTAGGAGGAGTATCTTTCCAGAGAACGCTTCCTTCGCTTTCGAAGCCCCTGCGATCATGGCGGCGAGCGATGATTTTGCATCCACCGCACCTCGTCCACGAATCCTTCCTTTCTCACGCACGACTTCAAGGTTTCCCGGAACCGTGTCCATATGTCCACATAGCAAAACAGTGGGTGATCCTTCGCCAAATTCCCCTATGACGTTTCCAACATCGTCCTTACGTGAATTGAACCCTACTCTCTTCAACTCGGTTAGGAGGAAGTTTGATAGCTCTTCTTCCTGACCTGATGGACTACGGATTTCAAGCATACTAGTTAGGAGTTTGATTGGGTAGTCGTCCACTCTCTTTCTCTCCGATTACTTGGTTCAGGACTTCTATCGTTCTGTCTATGTGTTCGCGACTGATTATGAGTGGTGGCAAGAAACGGAGGACGTTTCTACCCGCATCCAGTATGAGGACTCTCTTGGCTATCGAGCCGAGAATATAGTCCAGTACTTCGAAGCGCGTCTCAACGCCGATCATAAGACCACGTCCTCTGACTTCCCTGATTATTTCATGTGTATCTTTCAGCTCATTCAATCGCGATGTGAAATACTGTCCGTTGACTCGCGCCTTCTCCGGGAGGTTCTCTTGCTCAAGAACATCGATTGTTGCAACTGCTGCGGCGCAGGCAAGTGGGTTGCCGCCGTATGTGGTTGAATGTTCACCAATCTTCAGGCTTGCCATAATCTCCTTTCTTGAGAGAGTCAAACCAATTGGAATCCCTCCAGCCACTCCCTTTGCCAGACATGTTATGTCTGGAACTATCCCGAAATGTTGGAAGGCGAATGTCTTTCCAGTTCTTCCAAATCCAGTTTGAATTTCGTCGAGAATCAAAAGTACACTGAGCCTGGAAGAGGCGGTGAAGGGCGCTGACGT
>CAZJUU010000027.1:0-7068 GCA_964549295.1 uncultured Candidatus Bathyarchaeia archaeon | reverse complement strand
ACACTCTTCTCATCGCTTACCTCACGCAGATTCTTCAGATAATCTTCTGGTGGGACATTGCCTCCTCTTTCACCTTGAATCGGCTCAGCTATGACGGCCGCGGTTTGAGCACCAACGTTCTCCGTCAGCTTCTCTATGTTTCCATATGGAACATGTTTGATTTCAGGAACGAGTGGCATGAATGGATCGCGGTATTTCCTATCCCATGTTGCTGAGAGGGAGCCGAATGTCTTTCCGTGATAAGCTCCCATCATAGCTATGATCTCCTTCTTGCCAGTGTACTTTCTTGCCAGCTTGAGAGCACATTCAACGGCTTCTGAGCCGCTGTTGGAGAGGAAGACTTTCTGAAGATCGTCTGGAGCGATCTTCGCGATTCTCTCAAGAAACTCGGAACGAGAATCGTTGTACATGAATCCGTGGCATGATGTTAGTTTCTGACTCTGGCTGGTGATGGCTTCAACCACTTTGGGGTGGCAGTATCCCACTATGCATGATCCGTAGCTTCCTGTGCAGTCTATGTACTCATCTCCGTTTATGTCCCAGACCAGATCGGCCTTTCCTTTCACTATCACCACTGGTTTTTTTGCGTAAACATTTGACATAACGTTCTGTTCGGTGAGGACTATCTGTTCTCTATCCATGCACAATCACAGTGCCAGCCGTTCCGTCCAAAGATTTTGAGATAGCATCATTCTCCAGTCCTGAAGTCACGACGACTTCACCAACCCCCAGTTTGACAGCTTCAACAGCTGCATGAATCTTGGTAATCATGCCCTTTCCAATCTTCGACAAGCTTGACTCAGCCTGTTTCAAGCTGAGCCTCGGAACAAAATTTCCGTCTAGAACAAGTCCCTTAACGTCAGTTAAGAGAATGAGTTTGTCGGCTTTCAAGTTTCCAGCTATGTTCGCTGCCATGCGGTCGCCATCAACGTTTAACTCTTCATACTCTTGTCCTATCGCAATCGGTGCAATGACCGGCACGTATCCATTGTCGATAAGGAGGTGGATGAGTTTGGCGTCTATTGCCTCGATCTTCCCCGTGTACCCACCTTCAATCAGTCGCTTCCTCCCAGTCTCATCAACTGCGATAAGCTGTTTCTTTCTGCTTGCCTTAACTGACGCACCGTCAATGCCTGTAATGCCAACAGCTGGAATCTCATGTGACAAAAGAGAGGAGACGATACGCTTGTTTACCTTGCCAGCCATTACCATAGTGAAGATTTCCATGGTCTCTTTGTCAGTGTGACGACTCCTGAAGCCTTCAGGGGACGTTATGAACTGCTGTTCTTTTCCCATCTTTGATGCGATTTCAGTAACTTTCTTTCCTCCGCCGTGAACTAGGGCTATGCTGGTCTTGGACAGGTTCTCTTTGATATCTTCAATGAAGGCTTCTGTCAGGCCCTCTTCTAGTACAGTCCCGCCCATCTTCACAACAGTCAACATCGTGGTTCACACTGGATGAAGTGCCGGAACTTGAATTCCCGTTTTCTCATCTATTCCGTACATGATGTTTAGGCATTGAACTGCTTGTCCAGCAGCACCTTTGACCAAGTTGTCCGTGGCCGTGAAGATCACAAGTCGATTCGCATGTTCGTCTAGCTCAAAGCCAATGTCGCAATAATTTGATCCTATTACAATTTTGGGATCTGGGAGTCTGTAGAGTCCCTCGCGATCTTTTGCATATCGAATGAAGGGTTCATTCTCGTAGAATGAACGATAGCTTTTCCAAACGGTAGGTTCGTCAATCTCTTGTGTAGGGAATGTGTGGATAGTCGCGAGTATTCCTCGGACCATATTGACAGCGTGCGGTGTAAATGAAACTCTTATAGGCTCCTTGCCGAGCGTGTTCAGTTCTTGCTCGATTTCAGCTATGTGTCTGTGACCGATCGTTTTGTAAGGTCGCACACCACCGAATCTTTCAGCATGATGTGATGCAATTGACGGTTTTGATCCTGAACCTGACGACCCCACCTTCAGGTCAACAACTATCCTTTCCTTTTCAATTATGCCGTCTCTTACAAGTGGTGCGAGTCCTAGAATGGTTGTTGTGGCCATGCATCCTGGGACAGCTATCAAATTGCTGTTTCTGATCTCATCTCTGTGCAGTTCCGGAAGCCCATAAACCGCCTTCTCCAAGAGTTGACTGTTTGTGTGTTCCCAACCGTACCATGTAGGGTAGTCCTTTGGATTCTTTAGGCGGAAGTCCGCGCTCATGTCAATTACCTTGAGGTTGGCTTCCAACAGTTTTGGCACGAGATCTTTGGATGAGCCGTGTGGAGTCGCTGTGAACACGACTTCGCAAGTCTTTGCGAGATAATCCACATCTAGAGGTGAAAACTTGAGGGTTGTGTAGCCTCTCAGGTTTGAATGAACCTTGTGTATGTACTTGCCGACATGTTGACGCGATACTACGGTCGTCAATTCCAACTGAGGATGGCCCAATAATATTCGAATTAATTCTCCTCCAATGTAACCGGATCCGCCGACAATTCCACCTTTCATTTCAATGCTTCACCATGTCAATTAGATAGTCCAACATGAGTCCGGGTATATCGACGCCTGTCGATTCGGTTGTGGCTTTGAACTCTGTCGTATAGTTGACTTCGTGAACCACGAGTCCGTTTGAAGTCTCCATCATGTCTACACCGAAGGCTCCTCCACCAACCGCCTTCACTGCTTTCACACACAGCTCTTCAAGTTCAGGCGTTATTGGACAGACCTCTGCGCGGCCTCCTCTAGCAACGTTTGTCCTCCATTCTCCAGGTGCAGAATACCTGTAGATAGCTGCTACGGCGCGGTCGCCTATGACGAAACATCTAATGTCACGTATGAGGTTCTGTATCATCTCTTGAATGTAGAAAACTTGGTAGAGAGGGAACATGTACTCCCTCGTCTCTAGAATGGCTTTGGTTGAGTCGATGTCTTTCAGAGGTGCAATCAGTCTCCCCCAGCTTCCCACGACCGGTTTTAGAATTGCCGGATAACCAACCTTATCGAGTGCCTTGATCGCTGACTCATCTGTGAAGGCTACAACGGTCTTCGGTGTTGGGACACCAGCTTTTGACAAGGCGGTTGACGTCAGAAGTTTGTTTCCGCAGACAAGCGCAGCGTTGAAGGAATTCACGACTCGAATGCCACTGTTTTCGAGTAGACCAGTTACGTGCAAGCTCTTGAAGTAACTCATCACTCTCTGCAGGATTACACTTTCGAACTTCATTTCTTGATCTTTGGCTGTCGTGAAGACGAGTTCATCTACGTTGTGAACCTTGAGGTCGACACCCTTTCTTTTTGCAGCCTCAATCACCATTCTCTCGTCTGGTCTTATGCGGTCGCAGAGCATCCCAATCTGTACGGTCACTATTCACCCCAATCCTCTTTCTCGATCAATATCTTTTGTAACTCGAGTTTGTCGCCCTCGATCTTCACAACCTCAAGCTCCAGACCGCAATCCGGACAACTCAGTATCTCCTTAAGCATGACATCATCCGGAGCCTCTATTTCAGCGCCACATTCAGGACAGCTAACCTTCTTGATCGTTGTAACCTCCAATTTTGCATCTCGCTTGGTGGTGATGGTTCTTATAGGCCTTCATGATCCATTAATAAGTCTTGCCATTTTCTAATGATTCCTCAGAAAATCCGCTAATTTACGAATGATACATTAATCTGAAGCCATGCGACGGGCAGAGAGGAAAATTTTTTCTCAGCAGAGGTGGCGACGACCCCAGAGTTCAGTTTTGGCCTGCAGTCTTCTCCGTTAGGGAATTCAGGAGCAGGAGCCGGTTTGCCGCGTTTATTACAGCTTCGACGCCTGCCATCACAATATCTTCGCGTACGCCTTTAGCCATAACAGTTCTGCCTTTGTTGTCGATGACCTTGACCGTGGCCGTAGCTAGAGCATCGCTTCCTCCCGTTATGGCATCGAGCTTAAAGTCAACCAGTCTGAACTTTGCCACATCGCCGACAACCTTCTCGATAGCCTTCAACGTAGCATCTATCGGACCGACGCCAAACTCGGATGATTTGTAGTCCTTGCCGTCAATCATGAGTCTTAATGTCGCGGTGGGTGTTGTTCTGTTTCCGGTTAACACCACCAGGTCTGCAAGTTCGATACGTCGCTTCTCTGGGGCTGTACTTCGGGTAACGACTTCGAAGATGTAGGAAAGGTCGGTGTCGGTTACAGACCTTCCTTTGTCACCTAACTCTTTTACTCTATTGACTACCTCGTCGAGCTGAGGCTTAGTTAGAACCAGCCCCATCTCCTTCAGCATAGCGTCTATGCCATGTTTTCCGGCGTGTTTGCCAGCAACCAGTTTCCTTTCGTGCCCCACGATCTCCGGAGGGAGTGGCTCATACGTGTCGGGTGCAGAGATTATTCCATCTGTGTGTATGCCGCTTTCATGGGCGAATGCGTTGTCGCCAACAACCGACTTGTTGGGTGCCACTACAACTCCAGTGAGCTTTGACACCAGACGTGATGTATTGTAGATCTCCTTTAGTTGAATACCTGTCTTGACCCCGTAGAAAGTATGTAATATTAGCGCAAGTTCCTCAAGGCTTGCGTTGCCAGCTCTCTCTCCGATCCCATTGACTGTGACATGGAGTTCTCGGGCTCCAGCCTCGATACCTGCAAGTGAATTTGCCACCGCCAAGCCCATGTCATCATGACAGTGAAGCGCCACTGGAACCTGAATCCTCTCCGTGACTTTCCTTACAAGTTGAAACATAGCCCTAGGAACCGCAACGCCGACCGTATCAGGTATGTCAACTCGATCAGCTCCCGCCTTCACCACGGCCTCGCATACACTCACCAAGAAGTCTGGATCGGTCCGTGTTGCGTCCTCAGCAGAGAATTCAGACTTCAAGCCATGCGCCTTCACATATTCGACCGCCTCGACTGCCTTTCTAACCATCTCTTCCCGCGACATACCAAGTTTCTTCTTGAGATGAATGTCTGATGTTGCTATGAACGTGTGAATGCAACCTACTTTGCAAGATATTGCAAGATCAATGTCCTTCTGGATAGATCTAGCTAAAGCGGCAATCTCAGCTTTCAATCCCGCCTCAGCGATCATCCTGACCGCATCCTGTTCACCCTTTGATGTAGCGGGAAACCCAGCCTCGATTGAATCTACGCCAAGGGCATCCAGCCGTTGTGCTATCTCAAGTTTCTCCTCAGGCAGAAGCGCTACTCCTGGTGTCTGCTCTCCATCTCGAAGCGTCGTATCATAGAAGAAGACTCGATCTGGTAGACTGCATTCTTTCCCTAGTACAGAACTCCAAACCAAATTCTATGAAACCTCCATTATCCTATTCACTGACCAAACACTCATACGAATAGATACGAAGCGAAAACTGGAAGACGTGCTGAAGACCGTACGAAAGCTCAGAAACCTCTCGCTGTTCTTTGGAACTGCTCGAAAAACAAGATGCCTACGAAGTGGACTGCTTGCTTCACTCCGCATGATCGGGGAGAACGCTATCTCTCCTTATACTTGACATTCGCCGTCCTCCAAGCTTCAGCATTAGTTGCATCCCTAGTATATATGGGTTCAGGAGATATCAGTTAAATGCACATATGTAGTACTCGATCCGAACAGTTGTTCGATCAATCGCCCGAAAAGAATTTGGGAAACTTCGAAAATGTTAATAGCGTTTTGCATTGAATTATCATGGCAGTGAAGGTGAAACTCGCCTTTGCCAAAGAAAGCCAAGAAAAAAGTGGCTAAGAAAAAAGCAAAGAAAAAAGTTGCAAAGAAAGTCAAGAAAAAAGCTGTGAAGAAAGAAGTGGCGCCAGCTCCAACACCTGCTCCCGCGCCCGAACCGTCTGTTGAGGCCCCTCCGGCAGAACAACCACCCGCATCAAGCTTTCCATAGCAAGTTCTAAGCTAGTTTCCGAACAAAAAATCCCATTTTTTTACCTTTTTTGATTTTTCTTGAAGATTTTCAGTTGTTCTTCATATTGCTTTCATTTTCACATCTTTTTTGGGCTAATTGTCACGATTCGACCAGAATCCTACGCAGGATCGATGGAACAATGACAGAATGGTTCAATATGCCTGTGCGTATGCAAAGATGTCCATCCGATCGACACAGATGTTGACTAGAGTCTTGTGTCACGGGTCTCTATGAGATCACTTCCCCGAGCGATGCAAGTGTGAAACAACCACGATGTTCGAGGCTTCGTGAAGAATTCTGAGAATCCCTAGTTCACAACCGATGAAAAGAACGATCTACCGTCAGTGCCCAGACAAAAGAGAAAAATCAATCAAGCCCTTCATGATATGGAATGCGAAGTGGGCCGATAGTTCAGCTCGGTTAGAACGTCCGCCTTACACGCGGAAACCTCTGTGGCCGCATGGTCGGGAGTTCAAATCTCCCCCGGCCCACCACTACAAAGAATACTCCCTGATTGAGAGGGAAACGCCCCCAACATGTCCCATGTTCACGGTATAGTGTCTGAATTCATTCACAAAGGTCGCAAGATGCGAGGACACCCACACGCTGATCCAGAAACTGCGAAGCGTAGAGACAGGATCAAAGAGCGAGTTCAAAATGCGATACTCAAACTAATCTCGCATATACGTGCAAGAAGAATTCTGGACGTTGGAACTGGGTTCGGTCATAATGTTGGACTTCTGGCGCAGCTTTTCAAGGGAAAGGGCAAGGTCTGGTCGATCGACCCGTCCCCTGAAGTATTGCGTGAAGCGAGACGAATGCTGGAAGCTGATGGTCTCATCAAGAACGTCATGTTGCTCGATGCCGAAGCAGAGGACTTGCCATTCCACGACGGATTCTTTGATATTGTGACTTCAGTCATGTTGGTGCATCATCTTGTTGATGCTCAGAATGGGTTGCGCGAGATGGTGAGAGTCCTAGCAGACCATGGTATACTCGTGCTGGTTGATTGGAGACCCGTATCCTCAGAGGTGGTCCCTCACAGAGCACGTGATTTCGCAGATCCAGAAAGGATTCGCCGCATATTGATTCAACTGGGTCTCTCTATCAAGCTACAGAAATATCGTTATTGGTACCTTATTGAGGGAACAAAATCAGTGAAGAGCTAGAT
>CAZJUU010000026.1:0-12116 GCA_964549295.1 uncultured Candidatus Bathyarchaeia archaeon | reverse complement strand
GGATGAGTATGACACACGGCAGCGTGCAAGTCCTCAGCTTCGATAGAATAGGCTGCGAACAAGAGGGCTGTCTTCCTTTTTCTTGAGCTTGTCAGATGGGAGATTCTGCAAAGTGGATAAAGACATGATTAGCCCTACTATCGGGAAAACTGTCACAGAAGCTCGGAACGTATGCAAACATAACCTTTGGTCACAGGCACATCCCACACCTTAATGACAAGCTACAAGAAATCTTAAGAACACCAGAACGGCAGCTTTCGCGAGTTGATCGGCCTTGACAAGCAAGCAGAGTGAGATATTGTCCATAGTTAGATCAGAAAAAGAATCGCTAGTAAAGTTGGTCAAGAGGCTTATTACATTTAATACTACAGCTCCAAATCTTGGTGAGAAACCGATAGATGACAAAGCCTGCCAAGAATACATTGCAGATGCTCTTGAAGACCTAGATATGGAAGTGGATCTATGGGAGCCAGATGTTGAAACTATGAGAAAGTACCCATTCTACATTCAAGGTCAGAACTTCAGAGATAGACCTGTTCTCGCGGCACGTCTCAAAGGTAGCGGAGGAGGAAGATCTCTCATCCTTAACGGCCATATAGATGTCGTCAGTGCTGAACCTGTGAAATTGTGGAAGCACAACCCTTGGAGTGGGCAGGTGGAAAACGGAAGAATATATGGTAGGGGTAGTTGCGATATGAAAGGAGGAATTGGTGCGATAATTAAGGCATTGGTGGCGATCAAGAAAACCGGGATCAGGCTCAAGGGAGATGTAATCGTTGAAACTGTGGTCGACGAAGAAATCAATGGGATTGGAACTGTTGCCTGTATCGACAAGGGCTATCGGGCTGACGCTGCTCTAATTCCTGAACCTACAGATCTCGATGTTTGGATTGCAAATAGAGGTCTACTTTGGGCCGAGATCGAGATTTCCGGTAGGTCAGGTCACGCAGAGTTAACGCATCCGCACTGGAAAGATGGAGGAGCGGTTAATTCTATTGAAAAAGCGTTCTTCACGCTCGGAGAACTGAAGAGACTCGAAAGAGAGTGGCAAGAAAGAGAGGACAAGAAACACAAACTGCTTTCACCACCCAAGATTGTTCCTACAATATTTAGCGGAGGAGATTTCTGGGCCACAATACCAGAAAGATCGAGAATGACGATGGACATACAATATCTTCCAAGCGATAGAGATGAAAAGGGCTATGGCAGTTTGGTCAAACGAGAGATCGAGGACCACTTGCAACGTCTTGCCGACGTTGATTCTTGGCTTGGGGAGCATCCCCCATCCGTAAGGTGGTTGATGGATCTCCCTCCACTAGATCTCGAATCTGAACAACCAGTCGTGCTAGCTATGCGGAAATCGATAGAATCTGTAGGCCTTGGTGTAAGAATAGCCGGTTTCGACTCCTGGACTGATGCTGCTCATCTAATGAATTCAGCCATGACTCCCAGCATATGCTTTGGACCGGGTCCAACCTCGGCAGCTCATACTATTGACGAGTATGTATCCATCAGCGACCTTCTGAAGTCCACTGAAGTCTTAAGCTCATTCATAGCTGAATGGTGCGGTTATGACTGAAGACGTGACAAGAACGAAGACAGTATACATCTTACTAAGGAACTCAGACCAGCAATTCCAGACTCCAGCTTCACAGAGTCCTGCAAGACTCTAGGAGCGATCGCAGTCTATCTACGCGGCCCAGCTTCTTCTTGGCCACCCTTGCAAACACTTGGGGGACGTCAGACATCAAGGATTTGGATCTCTCACTAGCATCTACACAGAACTTATGGTGCTTCTCTTCGATCTCAATCGCTTTTCTTACTACGTCCGCGTAGCTGGCCTCTTTGGGCACGTCTGTGTCAATGATGTAATGGCTCTCGCTCATGGAAAAAGCGAAGCAGGCCTCAAGCGCATCTGTAATAACTTCACGATAGGCCCTTTCCACGAGTTCTTTGTGTCTGCGGTTCTCCTTCGCGAAGCTCAGAAACGTCTCTTTTCCAGCGGAGTAGTTCTTGACAGAGGCTAGCATCTCATAGAAGTTCGCTACCCGGTCTTCTAGTAGGGCGTAGAAGCTGATGACAGAGCTTGCTGTATTCAGCGACAACTAGAACCACCGGGTTATGACGACCTTTCTCTCCGTAAAGAACTCAACGGCATCCTTGCCTTGGCCATGTCTATCGCCAAAGAATGAATTTTTCATTCCGCTGAATGGGAAGAACGCGATGGGAGCCACCAGTCCAACGTTTATACCTATGTTTCCGCATTGAACTTCATACTGGAACTTCCTAGCATCTTTTCCACTTGCCGTATAGATGGATGCAGCATTTCCATATGGGTTACTATGAATCATTTCAATAGCTTCATCCAAGTTCTGTGCTCTCATCAATGTCATGACAGGCCCAAAAATCTCTTCCTTTCCAATAATCATATCCGGGGTAACATCTTCAAATATCGTAGGGTTCAAGAAACAGGTTTCTGGATAGTCGCCGACAATCTTGGGTCTTCTTCCGTCAAGAATGAGTTTAGCTCCTTCCCGTACCCCCTTCTCTATGTATCCAACAATGCGCTCTTTCTTATCCTGCGATTTCACGGGGCCCATCTGTACAGATTCATCAAGTCCGTATCCAACTCTGATTCCAGATGCGGCCTCAATCACATGATCTCTGAAACGTTTGTAGAACGTGTCATCTTTGCCGACTATGCAGACGTTGCTTCCGGCGAGGCATCGCTGCCCCGCGTTTCCGTACACAGAGGTCATGACAGAAGGTATCGTAGGCTCAAGAACTGCATCTTCCATGATGACCAAATAGTTCTTTGCGCCACACTGAACCTGAAGCTTCTTGCCGTGCTTCGCGCCGATTGCGTAAATGACATCCCTGCCCACAGGTGTGGATCCAACAAATGAAACTCCCTTGATATCCGGGTGTCTCAGAAGCCCGTCCACAACTTCTCTTCCACCATGAACAAAATTAATGACGCCTTCAGGGAAACCTGCTTCCTCTATTAATTCTGCAACTGCATTCTGGCTGAGTGGAACTTCGCTGGAAGGCTTTACAACGTACGTGTTCCCAGTAGCCACGGCGTATGGGAAGAACCAGAATGGAATCATAAATGGAAAGTTGAATGGTGATATGCAACAGAAGACGCCGTAGGGTTGTCGAATCACCTGTTCGTCTATTCCTGAAGAGATGTCTTCCGCGTTGTATCCCATCATGAGAGTGGGAATCCCAGCAGCCGTTTCGACGTTCTCAATGCCACGGCGAATCTCTCCCCGGGATTCATCGATCGTTTTTCCATGCTCCATAACTCCAACTCGAGCCAGTCTCTCAAAGTTCTCTTCGAGCAATTGTCTCAAACGAAGAAGATAACGCGCGCGTGCGAGTGGAGTAGTCTTCCTCCACTCTGAAAATGCTTCTTGAGCCGCTTCAACCGCTGCATCCACATCTTGGCCAGTGGAGACAGGGACTTTAGCCAGTACCTTGCAGGTTGCAGGGTTAGTCACGTCTAGGATCTTCGATGAGTTTGATTCAATCCATTCCCCGTTAACATAGTTCTTCAGCGTTCTGATCTCTTTTATCGGTTCTTCCAGAACTACCAATCGTACCACATCCTCCCTAAACACGTTCGATTGTTCGGGGAAGCTAGCATCGATTTAAATATTTCCAAACAGGTCTTGCCTTTTGTGGAATTGGGATAACAATAGATGTATCTCTTGAGATGCGGCTTGAAATCTCCGAACACTTTAATCGAAGCGACTACCTTCTCAGGTGTACTCCATTAAGGTGTTGCAAGTGGACGGAACAAAAGATATCATGCAAAAGTATTCGAAGTATGTCATATCAAGTTGTGTGAAGAAGCTTGAGCCTATCGTAGTCGCGGAAGGGAAAGGAGCAGTCGTCACGGATCTTGATGGAAAAGAATACATAGACTGTTGGTCAGGAATCTCCGTCGTTAATTCTGGTCATTGTAATCCTGAGGTAACCTCGGCCGCAAAGGCACAGTTGGACAAGCTTCTTCATTGCTGCATATACGTGTATCATAGTATTCCTGCGGCGAATCTAGCTGAGAAATTGTCTATGGTATGTGGAAATAGCCTTCGGAAGACGTTCTTCAGTAATAGCGGAGCCGAAGCTATCGAGGCTGGTTTGAAAATTGGAAAGAAGTTCACTAAGAGACACGAGATAATAGCGTTAATGTGTTCATTTCATGGTCGAACAATCGGCACCTTAAGTGTAACAGGACAGGCGGGTAGACGAAGGTATGATATGGGCCCATACCTGAGCGGCGTATCATATGCTCCGGCTCCGTACTGTTATAGATGCAGTCTGGGACAGGAGTATCCAAGCTGCGGCATACAATGTGCTAAGATGGTTGAAGACGTCATAAACTACTGTGGCTCAAATGAGGTTGCCGAGTTCATAGCGGAACCTATACTTGCAGAGGGAGGAATCATCGTTCCTCCAGAAGGCTACTTTAGAGAGGTCGAGAAGATACTTGACCGATATGGTATTTTGTATGTTGATGATGAGGTTCAGACAGGGTTCGGGCGTACTGGAAAACTTTTTGGCTGGCAACATTATGGCGTTGAGCCTGATATAATGTGTATGGCGAAGGCTATTGCGGGTGGCTTGCCTCTAGGCGCTTGTATAACACGAGAGGACATAGGGGATTCATTTGAGCCGGGCGATCATCTTTCAACGTTTGGTGGAAACCCCGTATCTTGCGCAGCAGCTCTAGCGAATATCGGGTATATGATGAGGGAGAACTTGGCCGATAAATGTGCGAAGAAAGGGGAACGACTCTTGAAGCTTCTCACCGAGATCAAAGGAAAGCACAGGCTAATCGGGGACATTCGTGGAAAAGGATTGATTGTCGGCATAGAAATGGTTAAAGACAAAGGGAAGACCCCTGCTCCAGAAGAAGCGGTAAAGACAAGAGACCTTTGCAGGGAAGAAGGTATCTTGCTGGGACATGGGGGGGTCAAGAATAACGTTCTCAGAATCCAGCCTCCACTCGTAGTTTCCGAGGATCAGATAGACCGAATCGTTGAAGTTCTAGATAGAAGCCTTTCCAAGATCGAAAAACAGTGAATTCGATAGGAACGTTCTAACCAAAATAGCCCGATTCTTTACCTTTAGCTATCAAGGCTTCTAACCGCCTCGTCACCAGTAGGCGAGAAACTGGTGTTCACAGACAGAATACATTCCACAATTCTACTCAGACCAAAAATGTAGAATAATAGGGGTGTGTTCCACGACTATTCAGAGTGTATTTCCAGTACATTCCTTGGTCTAGGTTTTTTGGCACCAAGTAGACGATCAGCCATATTGCGCCATCGCTTCAAAGGATTATCCCAAATAACGGTCATGCTGAAGTGCCTACAGGGCCTGAGAAGGCAGAATGAGTATCGATAAGATTATGCTCAACCCAAACGAGAATATTGAGTTCTAGGCAGCGTCGAAATAAGACCTTATGTACAACGAGGTAGCCAGTCCGGAACAGTTACTGGATAGAGAAGCATCTATGAAAACTGATAGGTCCATATTGCTTTACCTGCTCAGTATCGCAGCCGTTACATTTGGGGTCCTTGTGAGTTTCCAGTACAATTGGCCCGATTTCGTCCACACAAACTACGGTCTTCCATTCATTTGGGCCACGCATACGACAGTAACGATAACTGGACCCGTGGACAAGTGGAATGTCAACCTAGCCAACCTATTCCTCAACATTGTAGTGTGGCTATCCATTTCATTCACCACGTATTGGGGACATCTGTGGATAACCGGCAAATCTTCGCGATGAGTTTGAAAGCATGACTTGAATAGTGACTGGGCATCAAACTTACGATTTGATATAGCGCACCGGATCCAGTGTGGTGATCGCCAAAATCGTACTCCAGCGCATCTCTTTTTTCGCGTCACACACGTCGTTTCCTAGATCGTATGGTCCTTTGACTAGTTGAAAGAGCAACTGCAGTACAAATCACAGTCCCACGTGTCGCATAGTCCTATAGGGTCGTCTCCAGATGTGGTGTTCTTAAGTGAGCATTACTCAATCTATCGTAGCGTCTTGGGTGAAAATGTATGCTTCCCCCTGAATTCATGGAAGGACGGGTAAAAGAGCTAGAATATCAAAGACGTACCACCAGATCTGAAGTCAACGCCATTGATTCAAATGCGCCTTCAGCATTTGGGAAACCGCTTCTCCTTATTCGAAACCAGCTCAGGAGATTCTTGGGACGAGATCGATAGAATCAGCAGGTTTCTTCATTGATCCAGATATCATCGGATCACTTAGAATATTTTGGTCTCGTTGCAACAATACCGCCGAATATTTGTTACGATACTCTAGTTCTTCCAGCCGATGATGAGGAAACCATGTCCAATAGTCTTAAGAATGTTTGACGAGGACTTCTTTGACGGATGATTTGTACTTGGAGTATTGTCACCACTGTCAGAGATGGGTGGAACCAACAAAGGGTAATACCGACATTTTGGCCGGCGCTGCTCTTGGCGGTTGGCTGGGAGGTGTAGTCGGCACTGGCCATTATCTGCTTAAAGGTTCAAGATGCCCGATCTGCAATAATATGATCGCGGGTCCCATTGCACAGGGGCGCTTCACTGCGCAGACACAGGTCTACCCGCAACAAGCCTACCAGCAATACTATCAGCCGGCTTACCCACAATACTATCAACAAATGCTTCCATACTCGAATCCAGCTGCCAGAAACGCCTATCCAAGAGTCACTCAGGCTGTACCCATACCACCATCAGCGCATTGCGGATACTGTCGCCAACCGCTGGTGTTCGTTCCACATCTTCAGCGATGGTACTGTGAATATTGCCAGAAACCCGTTTATCCATGAACGATTGATTCGGGCCAACTTGTAGTGCGACGTTTCTTTCAAGCCACCAAGTTCGAAAAAGAAAGAGTGGGGCGGGACGCTAGTTTTTTTTCGGATCAAAGCCCTGGAATCGACCCGGCTCCAAGCAGTGCCATGATGCCTACTCCGATTATCAGCCCTAGAACCACCGCTATCACTATGAGCACTATGAATGCTAGTATCGCTATGAGAAGCGCCTTCAACCATCCGCAGTCGAAGAAGTGTTTGATTAGTGCCAGCCATATTATCAGGCTGATTACTGCTCCGATTAAGCCGTGAATGAAAGATCCTAGTACTGCTCCTATGATTAGCCCCAGAGCCACTATCCAAATCGCGTCTGTGAATTTCGCTTTGTCTTTTCCGACCAGTCCGCGACCAACAAGCCATAGTATGGGCGCGATTACTATTACACCCACGATTATCTGAATCAGTAGATATGTCCAGTTCAATGTAATCACTGCATCGAACTATCTTTGAACCCGAATATAAGACAGATGATATTCTTTTGAAAACTCTTTAACCTGTTGAATGCGTTTGCACGCAGCGTTTCACCTAGTAAATCCGCAGAAGAGTCAGAACACCTAAGACTATGAATATGATCGCGGCCACTTTCTTGATCTTACTGGTGGAAATCCACCTTGTCAGTCGATCTGCCAGAACGATGCTCAAACCATCGACAATTGCAAACGCAGACAGGACCCCAAAGAATACAGCTATAGGCTGCGCGAAACGTGCAGCGAGTGCAATCGTTGCGACTTGAGTCTTGTCACCAAGCTCAGTCAAGATTATCATCATTGATGTAGCTATGAAAGGACTCTTGGCTCGCGGACCTTTAAGTCCACTTTCGACATCTACCTTGAACATCAACAAACCAAGTACTATGAAAATGATTCCGGATATGAAGGTGAGCGTCGACAACGGAATAATTGCCAGAAGCGCCTGTCCGACGGCAACGGCTAGACCTGCCACCACAATGTAGCCTGCAATCATTCCCAGAAAGACTGCTAGAGGTTTCTTGATGCTTGCAGCTAACGTAATCACTCCTAGCTGAGTCTTATCACCCAACTCAGCTACTGCTATTGAGAACAAGGAAACAGCAAAGGCTTCAACGACGTGATCTAAGTTCGTTTCCTCCAGCTCTTGAGTGACCCTCTCAACAGGTTAAGATGCGCTCTTAAGGCACTCGTTTCGATGTGGAGGAATCAGGTTCCAGCCAAAACCTTACAAAAGTCGACTGGGAAAATTATTCTGTGAGGGACCAAGAATGGTGAGGGCCTACATTTGTCTCAAGGTCGAGCCTGGAAAAGAGGGTAAGGTTGCAGAGAGTCTGGTGAAGATTAGTGGAATCGCTGAGGCGGCTTGGACATATGGATTCTGTGACATTTTGTTGAAAGTCGATGTGGGATCGGTTGAAGACCTAAACGACATGGTATTTCACAAAGTGCGTGCCATAGAAGGAGTTCATGACACACAGACAATAATCGTCAGTGAGTACTTGCTGTAGAAAGAAGTCTTTGTTCACGGTTTTCTAAGTCTTGAACAAGAAAGCTAATACGCGAGTATTTGATAGTCTGCAAAGGATCTATGGGAGATGCAATTATGAAAACTGATGATAATCTTAAGGCAGCATTTTCCGGTGAATCTCAAGCCAACAGAAAGTATACCGCTTTCTCTAGAAAGGCTGAGCAAGATGGGTTTCCCCAGATTGCGAAATTCTTCAGGGCAGCTGCTGAGGCTGAGACAGTTCACGCATTGAACCATCTAAGAACGATGAAAGGTATTGGATCTACGGCTGACAACCTGAGGGCTGCAAAAGAAGGGGAGGTCTACGAACATAGCCAGATGTATCCCGAGTTCATTAAGACAGCTGAGTCTGAGAAAAGAATCGACGCCAAGGTCACGTTTGACTATGCAAATCAAGTTGAGAAAATCCATGCAGGATTCTATCAAGAGGCCATAGATGCTACAAAAGCAGGTAAAGACCTATCGACGGCAGATTACTATGTATGCCAAGTTTGCGGAAACACAGTCAAAGAAGAAGCCCCTGATAAGTGTCCTATCTGTGGCGCTGCCAAGAATCAATTCAAGAAGATCTGATTCAGTAGAAGTCTAGCGCTGTTCATGATACGAACTCCAATCATTTTTTCTTTCATCATAGAATTCCTAGATGCTTCAGATGTCTATCGGAATCGAGGTTTCATCATCTGTCTGCCCGACGGTTCACAAAGCATTTGATTTGAAGTTTGATTGATGAAAACTCTGCTCTTTCAGAAGAGGAAGGAAGATACCATGGCCTATTCTGAGGAACAGAACCAACGTCATCCTGAGGATTTGGCTCAGGCTCCCTACGTTAAAGTATCAAGGGACAAGGGTGAGCCGGTGAGGAGACTTCTCTTTGAACTGAAATTGTTAGCAACAAATCTCAGAATCATGTGTGATGGCCAACACCTTTTGATTCCGCTAGTCAAGCTTCCATCGAACAACGATAGTGACTATCTGAAGAAACAGGTTGGCTCTTTAGAATTTGGAATGGGGGAATTTCAGGTAGAACAGAAGGCCTTGACTATTCTTGACATGCTTGAAGAGAAGATTCCACCACACATTCTCGCCAGCTTGCCGAAATCGCTCGACATAGTTGGGCATGTCGCAATTGTCGAGATAACTTCTGAATTGGAACCATTCAAGTCTGAAATTGGACGAGCGATACTGTGTGTAAACAAGAATGTTCTAACTGTGCTTGCTAAGGCAAGTCCAATAGACACACAATATCGCATCAGAGACTTTGAGGTTCTGGCTGGAGAAGATCGAACTGAGACTCTCCACAGTGAATATGGTTGCAGGTTTCTTCTTGATCTTCGCCGAGTCTACTTCAGCCCAAGACTCGGATTTGAGCATGATAGAGTATCGAAACTTGTTGATGAAGGCGAAACCGTAGTCGACATGTTCTGTGGAATCGGTCCGTTTTCAATTTTGACAGCGAAGAGAAGAAGTTTGGTGAGGATTTATGCGATAGACATAAACCCAGATGCCATCAGATATCTTAAAGAAAACATTAGATTGAACAAGGTTGAAGAGAAGGTCACACCACTTCTTGGAGATTGCAGAGATATCGTACGCGAGAAGCTCAAAGGCGTTGCTCATAGAGTGATAATGAATCTTCCTGCTCAGAGTCTGGAGTTTATGGATTTGGCTTGCGAAGCAATCAGGCCGGCTGGAGGAATCATACACCTTTACACATTTTCTGATGAGGAACCACCTTTCGAAAAGTTGAAAGAAACGTTAGGAAAGTTGATATTGTCTGCAGGTCGTTCCGCGAAAGAGATTGAGGCCAGAATTGTGAAGGATGTTGCGCCTTACAAGCGACAGGTTGTACTAGACGTTAGCCTTACTTGATGATATCTTCAGCCACCAGCCTGACAGAGATTCTACATGAAGGATTCCGCAAAAGAGATACTAACGCTCTTGGAAGGTCTACTGCAGCCTTGTCGGATCTAGTCATCAAAGTTCTGTTGCAAGTGTAGTCACTTTTCCGAATGACTAGATCGGTTGGATGAGTTAAAGTAAGATTCTGATTTCCAAAACCGCGAATCACTTCGGAGTACTTGTCAACTTCAAGGAATAAGGTTATTCTAGAAGTGGAGATTCGAGCAAGACCTTTGAATTCATCCGAAAGGTCTGCGGCGCCCTTTGAGGCTTTCACTCCAACTATACAGTCTCCTCTCTCGGTGAGGTGTATCTCCTTGGTAAACTCTAATGTTGTTTCATGCGTGGCCTGAATCTTTGCGTGACCACGGGCATCGATAGACTCCTCAACCCTCATCCAAATAAGCTCCATCAACCTATTACTTGCTGGAGCCCACCGAGATAATGGTTTCCAGCTCTGAAGACTTCGAGAAAGAGAGAAAACTACTCGTTGAGGGTCTGATAAGTCAGGGCATCCTAAGATCCAACATCGTCATCAAAGCAATGCTGAAAGTGAGAAGGGAAGATTATCTTCCATCTGACGAGAAACGGTACGCGTATGTTGACTCTCCTCTACCGATAGGCTGCGGAAGAACGATAAGCGCACCCCACATGGTCTCGATTATGAACGAGGCACTGGAACTTCATCAGGGACTTTCTGTACTTGAAATAGGAGCTGGAAGTGGTTATCACGCGGCCACCATAGCCGAGGTTATTGCTCCCGAAGGCGCAAGAGTCAAGGGACATGTCTACACTATTGAGATCGTTCCGGAACTGGCAAATTTCTCCAGAGAAAACATTTCAAGAACCGGTTACGCAGATCGAGTTACAGTAATAGAGGGAGATGGATCGATTGGATACATGGAAAAAGCTCCCTACGATAGAATTGTTGTTACGGCAGGTGCGCCTAGAGTCCCAGAACCTTTGGTTCAACAAATGAAGAATGGGGGCGTTATGGTGATTCCGGTTGGTGGTCAACACATGTTCCAGACACTGCTTGTTGTCAGGAAAGATCAGAATGGGAAGATCAGCATCGAGGATAAAGGGGGATGCGCATTTGTTCCCCTAACAGGAAAATACGGATTTTAAGTCTGGCCAAAAAATGATTCTAGAGTCTTCTTCCCCTTACCAGATTCCAGTCCTACCCTCATCTTTTCAATAGCGTTTCTAACTCGACTCTCGTTGAAGTCTCTTTCCCCACACAAGAATTGAATTGTGCCCTCAATGTCTGGCTTTTTCCATTCAAGTGCATAGTCATCTGACACTCTTGGGTTAAGGAATATTTCGCGTATGACTGTAACATCCTTTGGAAATTCTCCTTCCTTGTAGAACTGAATCACGTTCTCGAGACTCCCATGTTCCGTGATCAGCCGCAGAGCGGTCTTAGGGCCAACTCCTTTGATACCCTTCGGGTTGAAATCTGTTCCAACCAATATGCCGAGATCCACTAGCTGTTCTCGGGTTAGGTTCAGTTCGGACAGTACTTCTTGAAGCTCAACTATCTCTGGTTCAACCTCTACGTAGGCTTCTTTTCCGGGAAGTTTTCTTCGACCCGTAACAGTCAGATTTCTAACAAGTCGAGGCGTTCCAAAGAGTAATGAGTCATAGTCTTGACTTGCCGAGATCCAGACGTCTCCTTTTGAAGCTAGATGTGCAGCCTGAGCCTCTCCTTCAGAAGGGGCCTGTATCCAGGGTACTCCCATCATATCCAGCAGCCGCTTTGCATCGTCAACCATCGAATCCTTCAGTCGTGCGGTCATCTGTGCGTAT
>CAZJUU010000025.1:0-12193 GCA_964549295.1 uncultured Candidatus Bathyarchaeia archaeon | reverse complement strand
CCCAGCTCCCCAATCGAACGCTGCTCAAGAACTGCTATAAAAATCTTGCAAAATCTCGAATTGGACCATAAAGTCCAGACTCGCTCTGCATCCAAGAAAATAGGTGGGGATGAACCTTGCTCGCCATTGCGAATCTCAGAACAAGGTCTACTCTCCCGAAAAGCTGGAACTAAGGTGGTAGAGCCGCTAGGCGTTGTGGCGGTGGATAGTAAACATAGCTCCTTGGTTGCGGTTGCACGTAGTACTCCTGAAGCGGTGGTTGATAGACGCGCTCTTGTGGTGGCGGCTGGTAAAGGTATCGCTCCGCAGGGGGTTGGTACAGGTGCCTCTGGAGCGGGGGGTGGTAAGCGTAGGTCACTGGTGGAGGATAATAGACGTAGTCTGGGGGTGGCTGATAGAGGCAGCGTTGAGTTGGAGGGGCGACATAATATTCTCTGGGTGGCGGCTGATACATGTATCTCTGCAACGGCGGCTGGTAAAGGTATTCTCTCGGTGGTGGATAATACGCAACTATGTTTCCAGCCAGTTGATATGGAGACGTAGGTCCGTAGGCTGCCATAAGAATTACCGACAGCTATTAATCGTCAACTGAAAATAAGGGTTTCGATTTCTCACCCATGGCTGACCTCAATTTTCTCATAATTTCCATGAGTATCATGGAGAATATGGCCCCTGCTAATCGTCCAGTCCGAGTGTTCTGCCATATTCTGTGAACATCAAGATGCAGGAGTTGCTAGCACTAAGAGGTTCAACATGGTCCGCCAATATCCATGCTAGCCCTAAGACTGCAGTTGTTCCTTCATCTTCTGGAACTCTTCAGTGTTGAGTTCTCCTTTGGCATACCGCTCTTTGAGTATCTCCAGACTCTTGCCTCCGGTTTTCCCAGTTGACTGCGTTCCTTCCTTGAAGCCTATTGCCACGTAGTAGACTCCCAGCAATATGAGAACCACGAAAATGATTGGTATCAGAAACATTGAACCCCACATCCATCCCAAACCGATTCCCCATCCCATCATACCTGTGCTCATCATGTTTGGACCAGTCCAACGACTGAACCCAAGCATCGCAACGACAATCGCTATCACAATCAGAACTCCGATGATGGCTATCACTACCACTATTTTTCCTACATCGCCTGTCTTTCGTTCTGTCATCAAATATTCACCACTAATCCTCACGAAGTTCCTTCATTTCTATGAAGGAACCATGCCAGCTGTGGAACCAGACCTGTCCATTATACCCGTTGACACTTAGCATTCCAAATGTCCTACCGTCTTTCTCTATGTCTATCGTATAGTATCCGTAGAAACGATTTGGTTCCTCTACAGTCGCGCCGGGCAGATATGCGTCAAGCCAATCCTGAGCGTATTTTTCCGCTTGGTCTTCAGCAATCGTCATCTCGCCTCGATATCCCTGTTGCGGACCTCCCATCATTCCACCCATACCACCCATGTTGCCCATCATCCCACCGTACTTTGTGTTCCACATCATGTTTGGTCCCGGTTCAGGGTAGATTCTTCCAGTATAACGGTCTATCAACATCTCAAAGGCACCGATTCCAGTGCTCTTCTCATAACAGGCAACGTAGAAGTTCTGATCGAACTCCATTATCTCGTCAATAGCTAAGTCAGGATTGTTTAGGGAAGATAAATAGAGTCTAGCTATGCCTATTGCCTGATCCATGGAAATTGCCTTTGATGTGACGGGCCCCTGCGGCGTAATTCCAGTTTCACCGGTCACATCTTGAGGCCCAGTCATGCCATCCCAACCATGCATCATTCTGCCCATTGAACCAGTGAACATGATCCGCATCGAAAACACTGATATCAGACCGACAAGACCAACAACTATGAGAATTACTCCAAGTGCGAATTTCTGGTTCATGTGATTTCCCGAGAAAAAGACGTCTTGTCCTATCTTTAACTGTTCTTTCTATCTTAGAACAAAAACTTCGCTTCCAGAATTGGTGCTTGATAGAACCATAACTGAAATGGTTGTGTCATGATCAGCATTTGGGTTCAAAAGTTGATAATTCGAATATGAGGGGAACCAGACTTCATAAGAAAGTCCATTTCAGGACGTAAAGGCCAACCTGCCCGTTACTGTCCAAAAGATACTTCACTGCATAGACCTCAGACGCGCCAGGTCAGTCTACGCATGTCATGTCTATGTTATGAGGACGTTGTCGATTTGGAAATATCTTCTTGCGAGCATTCTTGTCTTGTCAATTGTTCTTCCATTCTTTCCGATGGCTAAAGCTTTGTCTCTCGGTTCAACTTCGATGACGACAATTTTCTTTTCAGGTTTCTCTGTGATTCTTATCTCTCTTATTCGAGCTGGAGCCAGTGAGTTTCTTATCAGCTGGTCGGCTGTGTCGCCGTACTCGACAACTTCAACAAATCTTCCAACCATCTTTCTCAGAGTGTTAATGTTCTTGCCGCCCTTCCCTATGGCTAGGCCCATGTCTCCCTGTTTGGTAAGGAAGATAATTCTGCTGTTCTCCTCGTCTATAACGCAGTCGTGCGCAGTGGCTCCTGTTATGCTTTCGAATAGAGCGATGTAACGCATTTCGTCGCTTGTTAGTTTTATCTTATGCGCTAACATTCCGTGTCTCAGCCAGTTTCAGTATCTCTGAGTTTCCTTCCTTCTTGATAGAGAGTGCCGATACTACGAAGGGTTTCTCGCATGCAACCCCAAGGTCGACGCTTGTCCCTGCGTAGTTGTGGACCGGAACACCCGTCAACTTCGCATTCCAAATGATTTCGTTCCTGTAGTATTCCGGGCAGTTGGAAGACACCACTATGAGTTTACCTTTTCCAGATTTCGCTGTCTCCAAGGCATCCTTGACTCCAAATCCTACAGTACCTGACTTCACGACTATTCTCAGATGTTTGTTGACGTCGATCATTAGGCGGTCTTCCTTTTCTCGGGCATTGCCATGTAGACTTCTATTAGACCGGTTCCCATAGGTATCTGTTGCCCTACTATAACGTTTTCCGCAACGCCTCTGAGCGTATCCGATGTGCCTTTCAGGGCTGCATCGACGATCGTGGGTATCGTAATTTCGAAGGCAGCCTTCGCCAAAGTGCTGGATTTCTCTCCACTAACACCGTGACGTCCAACTTGGAGAACGCTTCCCGAGGCAGTCATCGCGTCCGCAACCAGCATAACATGTCTTACATCCACGTCCAGGCCTTGTTCTTCAAGGACACCTTGCGCTTCCTTGATTAGCACGTTTCTAGCTGCTTCGATCCCTAGAACCGTTGCCACTTCATAGACGTTGTTTGTTATAGTCCTATTTGGATCGATACCCGGAGTCTTCAATGCAAGATCCAAGTCCGATCCTTCAGTTCTTATGATCCATTCACCCTTCTCTTCCATCACAAGTGTTCTCTTCACGGCGGGTATTCCTTTCACGTGAAGTGAAGGCAGTTTCGATGAGAGTCTTTTGAACTGTGGAATCTCCATATCCTCTGGTTTGATGTCTATCACGTACCGTTCAATCTCGACTTTGCATCTTGACGGTTTAACAGCGTTTCTCACATCTGGTGTAGTTATGCCTCGATCCTTCATGGCTTGTGGATTCAGGGTGACGACTATCTTCATTCGAGTTATGTCGGATTCTATGCTGCCTGCTATGTCTCCCAGAGTTGTGTGAGTTATCTGGGACGCTACCTCCTCAGCTTTTTCTCTGGAGGTTCTATGTTTCTTGTCAAGATAGATAACCATCATTGGAGTTGAAGGAATTTTTCTGGCGTCAACGATTTCGATTAGACGAGGGAGACCAAGAGTGACGTTCTGTTCTCTGACACCTGCGAAGTGGAATGTTCTGAGAGTCATTTGTGTTCCTGGTTCACCTATCGACTGGGCTGAAACTATGCCAGCAGCCTCTCCTGGTTCGATCAGTGAACGTTTGTAATTCAATATGGCCTGGTCAACAACTTCGTCCACGGCTTTTCTTGTCAGTTTTGATTCTGAGAGTTTCTTTCTAAGGTTCGACGCCAAGATCGGTGTCAATTCATTCTCTCTTTCACGGATCTTCTCTTCAATGTACCTCTTGCTTGCAGATGTTCCCCTCGCCATTGAGATCTTGATTCTGTCGACAAGCCGATCTATGTTTACGGCTTTTCCATGATCGCTCTTCGCCGCGTCAACACCGTCCTCTCCATACTTGAATTGTATCACATTTCCTCTAGAGTCCCTAACCGTTCCATCGTACTCTACTCTAAGATGCTCCATAGCGTTGATGAGTCGTCTCTGCATGTAGCCGCTTTGCTGTGTTCTGACAGCTGTGTCCACAAGACCTTCCCGTCCGCCCATGGCATGGAAGAAAAACTCTACAGGGTTCAGTCCGTCTCTGTAGGATGCGTATACGAATCCTCTGGCTTCGGCTCTGGCATCGCCAGGTTCGAAGAAGGATAGAGTGCGGTTTCTGTATCCGCGCAGTATTCTTTTTCCGCGTATGGATTGTTGTCCAACGCATGCTGCCATCTGGCCTATGTTTAGCATCGATCCCCGGGCCCCAGATCTCGTCATTATGACGCCGTCGTTGTCCATTGGGAAATATTCGTCAACGTATTCTCCGGCTAGGTCTCTAGCTCTTGACAGTTCGTTCATTATGTATATTTCAAGAGACTCCTCAAGCGTCTGGCCCGGCAATCTATCCAAAACACCAGACTTGTAGTCTTTTATGAGCGAATTCACTTTGTCCTCTGCTTTGCCGATTGCGCTGTGAACCTTCTCTCTTACGGGTTGAGGTATATCGAGTCCATCTGCGCCATATGTGAATCCTCTAAGTGTGATGAATCGATCCAGAAGCTTGACGATGGAATTGAGGAATTCTCTTCCAGCTTGCGGTCCGTAATCCTTTACAATCCTGTGGAAGAGGCTTTCAGATTTCTCCGCACCGATAGAGCTCTTGTCGATAACTCCCTGCTCTAGAACACCGTCTTTGATGATTACGTAGGCGTCATGTTCACATTTTTCTCTGAGACAGTTGGTGCATTTGAACACGTTGCAAAGGTTCGACTTGGCGACGTAGTTTATGCCTTTTGGAATGAAGAGACTGAAGATTTGTTTTCCAGTCCACATTGGAACAGGTTTCTTGACAGCCGGTTCTGGAAGTGGTCCTTCATATCCTGAAGCCGTTAGCAGTCTTCCTAAGAATTCCTTCCTCAGCATGGTTGACTTGTTTGTCAGTATGAAAGATGCACTTAGTAAGTCTCTTATGGCGCCTATTATTGGGCCTCCATATCTTGGAGAGAGTATCTGGTCTTGGACCTGCATTAAGAGTCTGGCTTCAGTTCTAGCCTCCTCGCCTTGCGGAACATGCAGGTTCATCTCATCGCCGTCGAAGTCTGCATTGTATGGTGGACAGACGCATGGATTCAATCTGAATGTCTTGTAGGGAAGGACCTTGACTTTGTGCGCCATGATCGACATTCTGTGCAGTGAAGGTTGTCTGTTGAATAGAACTATGTCACCGTCACGGAGGTGTCTCTCAACTATGAAGCTTGGTTGTATTGCATCGGCCAGAGCCTTACGTTCAATCACGAATTCTAGTCTGACTCTTCTCTGATCAGGTCTGACAACATACAATGCGCCTGGATACATGTCGGGACCGTTTTCTATAAGTGTCTTCATCTCTTCGATGTTCCATTGCGTAACCCTTTCTGGGATGGTGAGTCTAGAGGCTACGTCAATTGGGACTCCAACCTCGTTTATGTCCAAGTTCGGATCTGGAGAGACAACGGTTCTCGCTGAGAAGTCTACTCTTTTTCCAGAGAGGTTTCCTCGGAACCTCCCTTCTTTGCCCTTGAGCCTCTGGCAGAGTGTCTTCAACGCTCTTCCTGATCGGTGTCTTGCAGGTGGAAGACCTGAAACCTCATTGTCAAAGTATGTTGTGACGTGATATTGGAGTAGTTCATGAAGTTCTTGTATTATGTTGACGGGGACGCCTGATTCAAGAGCGTCTTTCAATTTCTGGTTTATCCTAATAATGTCAACTAGTTTGTGAGTAAGATCATCTTCAGATCTTATTCCAGATTCAAGCGTTATTGATGGTCTAACAGTGACCGGTGCAACTGGGAGTACTTGAAGTATCGTCCATTCTGGTCTCGCAGCTTTTGGATCCATTCCCAAGAGCCGCAGATCATCATCAGTTATTCTTTCGAGGCGTTCTCGTACAACGCTGGGCGCAAGTTTCACAGCTCCTCCTTCGATCAGCTCGTGATAGCTGGTGGGTTTCACATGCTCTATCGGATGTTGCCGGGTGCCGCAGTGAGGACATTCCTGAACCTTCTTCGCTTCTTTGAAGATGTCGTCATACACCGCGTCGGGAACCACACTCATCCTCTGTTTTTCTTCTTCCAATCTAGTCTGGTGGCGTTCAATCTTCTCAGGAGATAGAAGTATCCTTCCACAGTTTCTGCAAGTTACTGTCAGTAGTTTGTGAATGATCTTTGCAAAGGATACGTGAACGACCGGTTCAGCGAGTTCAATGTGACCGAAGTGACCAGGGCATGTTGAAGCTGAATTCCCGCAGGTCTTGCATTTTTGTCGCGGCTCAAGGGTCCCCAGTCTACCATCCATCAGTCCAGATACTATTGGGACACCATCTTCATCATACGTGTCAGCTGTCTGAACCTCAACAACTGAAAGCTTTCTAATGTCGTTTGGTGAGAAAAGCGAGAAAGTCACGCTATCAACGGATTTGTATGCTTCTTCATTTAGGTTGAACATCATGCTCTCTCCTCAACCTTGAGTCTAGGCGCAACACCCAATGCCATCAGTTCTTGAACGAGCAGTTTGAAGGCGTATGATAAAGCGACAGGTGAAATGACGGCTTTCTCTCCACACAATCGACAAACATACTTATTCTGTTTCATGTCGTGGTACGCTAGTAACCCACAGTTCTCACAGACCATCACAACCGCCTTGTCAGATTCCTCAAGCAAACGATCTCTAAGCAGAGCGGATGCTCCATGTCCTATGAGGCAGTCCCGTTCCATCTCTCCGAATCTTAGGCCTCCTCCCCTGGCTCTACCTTCAGTAGGTTGCCTAGTGAGCATCTGGACTTGACCGCGTGCTCTTGCATGCATCTTGTCAGAGACCATGTGATGGAGTTTCTGATAATATGCGATGCCTACGAAGACGTCGGCTGTCAGTCTCTGACCATCGATGCCACTGTATAGGACCTCTCTCCCATTGAATTGGAAGCCCAGTTTCAGGAGCGCATCTCTCAAGTTTTCAGGGGTGATGTTTGTGAAAGGCGTTCCATCCATTGGCTTTCCTTCCATGGACGCCACTTTGCCCGCGATCATCTCTACGAATTGACCTACCGTCATTCTTGACGGAATCGCATGGGGATTGATTATCACGTCAGGAATGATGCCGTCCTCAGTAAATGGCATATCGTACGCAGGGGACAGTATTCCAATGACGCCTTTTTGTCCGTGACGTGACGCAAACTTGTCTCCAAGTTCAGGTATACGAAGGTCTCTGACCTTCACTTTGACAAGCTTGCTTCCCTCTATCGATTCGCTCATAAAGACTGAGTCGACAACGCCTGTCTCGGAGGGTCTCATACACACAGATGAATCTCTCTTGGTTGGGCCGCGAACTTCAAACTCTCTATATTCTTCCAAGAACCTTGGGGGGCTAGTTCTTCCTATGAGGACTGCGTTTCCTCCCACAGGAGATTCAACGGAAATGATTCCATCTTCCTCGAGCAATCTGTAGTATCTGTCGCCTCTGTACCCTCTGATTCCAGGCTCCGGCGTCTCAAACTTGTCTCTGAGTCCACCAAGGTATTGTCTGCATTCAGCTTCGTAGGACCTGAAGAATGTGGATCTGAAGAGGCCCCTATCCACCGAGGACCTGTTGATTATTATGGCGTCTTCCATGTTGTATCCCTGGTAGGATAGTATAGCTACCACGCAGTTCTGCCCTGAAGGTCTGTTATTGTAACCCACGACCTCCGCAGCCTTCGTGTTGACTATTGGACTTTCAGGGTAGTGAAGAAGGTGAGATCTGGAGTCGACTCTGTTGAAGAAGTTACTGGAGAAGACCCCTAGTGCCTGTTTGATCATTGCCGACTCGTAAGCGTTTCGCGGGGATTGGTTGTGCTCAGCATATGGAATCAGTGATGCGCATATGCCCATCATTGTGTAGGGCGAAATTTCTAAGTGTGTTGTGTCACTGTTAATCTTTTCATGTTCGAGTGCGATAATCGCATTTTCTTCCTCGTCAGCATCCAAGTACTCTATGACGCCCTCTTTTACAAGGTCTTCCCACCGCAGTTCTCCTCGAGCTACTTTCTCAACATGTTCATTTGTGAGTCTCGGCTTTCCATCTGCTACTATAATGAGAGGCCTTAGCACTCTCCCCTTGTCGCAATTGACGTACAGTTCTTCCTTGGCTCCTTCGAGAAGAGGCGGATAGTATGCCACGTTTACTTGTGATCCAATCTTGCCTTCTCTTCGTTGCTTCCGCATTTCTCTGGAGAGGCTTTTTGCATCTCTACAATATCCACCAATTATTCCATCAACTACTACTTTTGTTCCTGTCAACCTGAGTTTCTTATCGGCCTCGTCTAGTGATACCACATCCATCCTCTTCAGTTTCTCAACCATTTCCTCAGCTGGCGATCCAACTGATATCTCAGAGGACAGTGCCAGATTCTTTACAAGTCCACAGTTTGACCCCTCTGGAGTCTCATTGGGGCATAGTCTACCCCAGTGGGTTGAATGTAGATCACGCGCTTCAAGGTTTGGTTGACTTCTGCTGAGGGGTGATTGAAGTCGTCTCAGGTGACTTAGTGTTGATGAGAAGTTGGTTCTATCAAGAAGTTGTGTTATTCCGATTCTGCCTCTAACCCAGTTTCCAGTCGCGATTGCATGTTGCATTCTTTCTGTAATGATTCCGGGGCGAACCGCATTTGTTATTGATAGTTCTACATGTCTCTTGATCGTTATCCTTTCAAGCTGGTACTTGAGGTCTCGGCAAAGATTCCTGAAAGCGATTCTGAACAAGTCCGCTAGAAGGGATCCAGCTAGTTTTAATCTCTTGTTGGCATAATGATCTTTGTCGTCAGGAATTCGTCTTCCAATTCTGAGTTCTATGATTCTTGAGGTGATCTCCGCCAAGAACCATGCTTTGCTATGTCGCTCTTTGGATGTTCCTCCAAGATGCGGTAGGAAGTTCCTGTCGATCACCGACTCGGCTTTCTTGATTCGATATTCTTCCACCTGTCCAGGCGCAAGTCTGTTGCCAATGTAAAGCAACGCATCTTTTATCGATACGACTCCTTGAGCCTTGTCGAAGGACGACTCCAATGCATCTTGGATCTCTTCTTCGGCGGAAACCATGTCGGCGATCTTCGCATCTTCTTCAGCTCCCAATGCTTTCATCAATACTACAACGGGAATCTCCACCGGAACGCCGGGCATTGAAACGTAAATGGCCTCATCACTCTTCATCTTGACCTCGATTCTAGCTCTGAAACCTACAGTTGTGGAGAATATCTTCGCCTTGTGGGTCGGAGTGACGCCTGTTTTCTCTACGTCAACCAAAATCCTGTTCGCAGCTAGGTCTTCAAGTGCAACGATAACTCTCTCAGAACCGTTCACAATGAAGTACCCTCCCGGGTCAAGTGCGTCGTCACCTATACTGATCAACTCCTCAGCATTGAACCGCGAAAGGGGGCATATCTTCGACTTTAGCATTACAGGAAAGTCGCCAATGTAAACGATTTCGGCCTGTCTCTCTCTTCCTTCCACAACAGGAGTCATCTCAATGTGGAGAGGAGCTGCATAGGTGAGGTTTCTGATCCGGGCCTCAGTCGGGTATATCTGGCGTTCAGAACCATCTACCTCAATGACTCTGGGGGTTCCAATTTCTATCTTGCCCAGCTTGATTTTGAGACTATACTCCTCAATCTCGATTGGGATGTCGCCAACTTCATCGACGATGGCCTGAAGACCATGTTCAATGAAGTCATTGTACGAATCAATATGCTGCCTCACAAGGCCCTTCTCATCTAGAAACTTGCTCATCAGATTCCAATTTGATATTTCAGTCGAAACCATCTTCTAATCTCCAGAACTACTCTCCAATCACGTATCGATAACTGAAACATTCGCCAGCCGTAGAGCTTCTTCTCTGAATCCTAATTATGTCGCCCGGCTTAGCTCCAAGGCTCACAACTGCAGGATCTGATAGTTTTATGTAAGGAAGCTGATATGGTCTAAGATGAAATTTCTGCAGGACTTCATCAGCTTCTTTCTTGTTCAAAATATCATGTTTCGGAACAAGCTCATGCACGAAGACATTAACCACTTTCTTCTTCTCGTCCTTAACCAAGCGCACTAGGCTCCCTTCACGAAGAAAACGTTCATCAAGCCTCAGCTGAGAGGCCTCACGAAATTTTCGTCTATTAGCCAAAAGATGTGGCGTTAATAAAGTTTGCGTGAGTCTACCTATTCTCGACAGTGACTTTCGAAGCCCAAACGCACATCAATCATTCTTGCTTCAATCAATGATTCAGAGCCCCAGTAGATATGCTGGACGTCATTTTCCAAATCTTGTCTCCCACATAGTGTCTGTTCAACACAGCTTTTCCATATCTTGATTTCTTGAGTTCCTCAGAGCGTTCTGCTGCGTCGCCGACAGCGAGAAACTTGCCGTAAGTGTCCTCGGTCACTGCAACAACCGCTCCGAGCAGAAAGTCACCTTCAATTCTCTTAATTCCGGGTACCATGACATCAGCGCCATTGCATATGTGCGGGATCGCGCCTCTGTCGACAACAACCCTTGGAAGGTTCACGAGCAGATCATTGAAAACAAGAGTTGGGTACAGTCTTCCATTTATTATGATGAATGAAGGCCTGTCATTCAGGAAGATTAGTTCCAAATCGTCTAGACTTAGAGTCTCTATCTTTCGATCCTTTTCAGAGAATTGAAAGACAGCTGGATACTCTTTGGAGAATTGGTTCAGGAATTCTCTAACTTCTTTTTGTTTCAAAGTCTTCTTTTGTCCAAGTGCCAATATGTCCACCAGTTGCGATAATCTTTAAATCAAGCAGACTTGCCCTTAAGGTTGGGCACGTCTCAGTGAATGGATAATGTCTGAAGTAGCTACGAAGATGTTCGAAGAAAGTCTCGGAAAAGTCGTCCTTGTCGAGTTGAAAGGCGGCAGAAGCGTACGAGGAAAGCTGTACAGCTTCGACCAACACATGAATCTCGTTCTCGAAGATGCAGAGGATGTTGCAAGCGCAGACAACGCAAAGAAGATCGGCACAATTATTGTACGAGGGGACAATGTTGTCCTGGTCTCTCCTCCACCAAGAAGATAGAATGACCTGAGCTAAATTTGGTGAAGACCTAGGCTGGTGGGAATCATGACCAAAGGAACAAGTTCGCTAGGAAAGAGAGGGACCTCGAAAAGCCACATAGTATGTCGAAGATGCGGCCGTCACTCATTCAATATTCACAAGAAGCGATGCGCCGCATGTGGATATGGTTCTTCAGCCAGCATCAGAGAATACTCTTGGCAAAACAAGAAGGTCAACAAGATTCGAATTGTATGAGAAGTTTCGAGAAACATATCAGATCCAGCTTACGTTCTTCCTAGTGATCGTTCACTTTGTGATGAAGCTTGTAGTGGTGTCTTCGTTTCGCCAGCTCTTCCATCCTCGACCGTTCTATCGTGTCAATTGGTCGTTCTGGAAGTAGTCCTTCGGGTTTGTACATCAGGATCAAGATCAGCACTATCCCCATCGCCAGCATATCCAGCCATACCACATCGAAAGGAATGAATGGAGCCAGATGCCCCTTGTAGAATATGATGAACTTCCTCACGGTTACGAAGACGAGGGCTCCTAGTGAAACGCCCGTGTTGTTTGCTGCTCCTCCCAACATTACTATCACCCAAGGCAAGAACGTCCAGTCAACTCTGTTATACGTGATTGCTATGACGCCACCCGTGTAGAAGGCGTAGACAGCACCTGCCACAGCAGAAACAGCAGATCCAACCATGAGCACCTTCAACCTCAATCCAACTATGTTCTTGCCCAGCGTGGATGCTGCTATCTCATTATCCCTTACAGCTTTCAGGGTTCTTCCTAAGGGGGACTTCACAGTGAGTTCGAGGTAAAGATATGCCATGGCCGCGATGGCGAGTATGGCTACTGTT
>CAZJUU010000024.1:0-12413 GCA_964549295.1 uncultured Candidatus Bathyarchaeia archaeon | reverse complement strand
CATGTGGATTTGAGATTGCGTGCCGCGAAGCGAGGCATCAAGACAGTAGTCATCCACGGAGTGTCAGCGATGTCAGCAGTAATCAGTACCACGGGGCTTCAGAACTACAAGTTCGGGAAGACAGTTACGATTCCCATTATTGAATCAGGTCCGCCAATGGAGACGCCATACGATGTAATCAAAGAGAACACTGACAGAGGTCTTCACACTCTTGTTCTTCTTGATATCAAGGCAGATCTAGGCAAGTACCTGTCGATAGGAGAAGCTTTGGAACAGCTTCTGACAATTGAACAGAAGCGACGTGACCGAGTGGCTCACGAAGATAGACTTGTGGTTGGAGTCGCACGGGTTGGCGCGGAAGATATGGTGATTAAGGGTGGGTGCGTCAGAGATTTGATCAATTATGGATTTGGCGGTCCGCCTCATTCACTTATCTTTCCAGGGCGACTACACTTCATGGAAGTTGAAACGCTTCAAGTCTTCGCCAACACGGACAGGAGAACGTTGGAGGCCAACGTATGAATGAGGATGCGGGCGGACGAGCAGAGAAGTACATTGCTAGTATCGAGAAGGTTTTGGAAAATCTTGTTCAAGTTGGCATGCCTGCAACGATCACAGACAGTGACGTCACCAAAGTGTTAGATACGGTTCGACGATATGTCTCCGACTCGAAGTACTATCTTCAGAGTGGCAAGTCTACGACAGCTCTTGCTTCAATATCCTATGCAGAAGGCCTTCTTGATGCTATCAAGTTTCTAGGCTTGGCCGAGTTTTCTTGGCAAAACGAAGGCAAATGATACTGAGCATGTGTTTAATTGAGTTCATGAGCAGATGAGCAACACTTGATATATTGAGGATGGACAATCCTAGTTCAACCAAGCCAGTAATTTATTTCGTTGAGAATCCATGAAAAACAAGAAAACCGTTCTTGCGACTGGTGCATTCGACTTACTTCACTATGGGCACCTCAAATTTCTTGAAGCCTCGAAGAAGGTGGGTGGAAAAAATTCTAGACTTGTGGTGCTTATTGCGAGGGACAGCACTGCTGAACGGCTCAAGGGAAAGAAGCCCATCATGTCCGAAAACGAGAGAAGGACGCTTGTCGCTAACCTGAAACCTGTTGATCAAGCTGTGCTTGGATATAGGAAATTCAGTGTCCGGAAGGTGATTCAGAACATTCGACCTGATATCATAGCTGTGGGCTATGATCAAGAGGAAGTCCGTAAAGCTGTCGAGAAGGTCATTGAGGAAAATGGTTTGAAGGCAAGGATTGTTCGAGTCGGAAGATTTGGCAGTCCTGGTTTGAGTTCCTCGAAAATAAAGAGGCGTGTTATCGAGAAGTGGGGGAGACTCTGACTCTGACCATGTCACCGTCCCTGAGTCCAAGCTTCTCTCGTAGATTGATTGGGGCAATAACTTCCAGTATGTCCTCGCCATAATGCGATCGCAAAGCCGTAATTATGTTGGCCTGTGTAACGCCATTGATCGTAACGCCGTAGCATCTGACTGGTCCATAGCTTCGTTCGCCGTTACTGAATCCATCTATCAAGATGAACGGCATCATTTCCAAAAGGTTCTTCTCAGCTAGAAACCGTTTATCCAGTCTAATGTTCAGAGTTCCTGGATATGGATCGTATCCAAGTTTCTTTGTGAACTGTTTTCTATAACCTGGCTGATGAACGTAGTATGCTCCCTCTCCGAGTCCTGAGAAGAGTTTTCCCTCGAAGATCAATTGCCTCGGCGCAGGCTCCAACGCCCTCTTTAGTGTCATAAGCGCCGTGCTGAGCTCACGTTTTCCATCATTCGTTATCTGGACGCCTTCTCTGCCTCCGATTCGTGTTCTCTTCACTAACCCAGTTCTCTCAAGTTCAATGAGGCGTCTTGAGGCGGTCTGCTGAGATGTTCCAATGTTTCTTGCGAGGCGACTTGTTGTAACTGGAACATCTCCGTTGTGAACACCCATCTCCACCAGCTTGAACAGAGTGTAGAAGAGATCTGCCTTCAAGTCATATCATTCCTTGCCATTCTGGTTGCCTCTTGATGAGCAAGTCTCAGTGGCTCAGGCGCATTCGAGACAATGCAACGCCTAGTTATTTGGATAGCTCTAGTCAAGGAGACCCTATGGCCGATGCTCACATACAGTTTCTTCTTGTTCGCGCCAAGTACTCCAGCAATCCTGTGACCATTCTTGTCAAATACCCATTCTCCTCGAGTCTCTCCATAGAAACTGCTTTTGGCGACTCCTATGCTCGGCTGATCCAACAAAACACCAACATGGCAGGCCAGGCCAAAGCTTCTTGGATGGGCTAATCCATGCCCATCAACCAGAATCACATCGGGACGCGTGTCGAGCTCTTGAATAGCCCGAACCATGATTGGAGCTTCTCTGAATCCTAAGAACCCAGGGCGATACGGAACTTTCACCAATTTCCTTGCGTGCGTCACTTCAACAAGCTTTAGCGTCTTGTAGTCAAGGAGCGTTGCAGCGGCAAATGACAATTCTCCGGAATATGCAACGTCAACGCCTGCGGCATAACGGATCCTTCTAGGTAGAGTCGATCGCCCTTTTACGAGCTCGGAAAACTTCTTCTGAGCCACTAATGCTTTCACAAATGAGAATCGTCCACGCACAGGAATTGATGTTTCAAGTGTTGGAGCTTCTTGAGACAGTTGCGCCAAGCTTGAGCCCTTTCGTTCTAGTGAGAATAGTTCTCAAATTATCAATGGAGTTTTCAAGGGATAGCCTTCTCGTCTCTGTGACTACATCTCCCCTGGTAACCTCAATCAACTTCCTGGCAGTATCCATCTTATGCCTGAATGTTGGTATGATAGCCGTGTGATCGAGTGCATATAGGTCTTCGTAAATAGCCTCCATTAACGTCAAAGTCTTCTCCGCTTCCAGGGATGTGCCTCGTCTCAGATGATCCAGTGTCATTCTCCTAAGTTCACCAATTAAGTCAAGCATGCCGAGCATGTATGGGACCAGGTCTACGCCAACCTCCCTCTGTGACAGAATTCTTCTCTTCGAGGCGATTCCCTGAAGCAGTTTCGCCTCCGCATACTCTTGATAGGCGACAACAACATTGGATGAAGATGCCAATTCAGAATGCGACTTCACAATTTCTCTGAGACTTGCAAGTGCTATTCTTGCTTTATTCAGAGTCTCGACAGCAGCCTTTGTCTCCTGTCTATGAATCTGAACGATAGCCCAACCTGAAAATCTTGTAGCGGATCTTGTGGTTTCAAACATCTTCTCTCGAGTCAGATCGTAATCCTCAAGTTCAGCCTGTATCTTCTGTAGATCCTTCTTGTTCAGCAAAGCTTCACACTCAGAAATGTCGTGTATAAACGGTTAGGCATGGAATAAACCATTTGGGACCTTGCTAATCGATCTTCCTCGCCTTGTCCAGTCGACTCAGAAGTACTACTCTACTCTCCGGAGACTCGTCTATGATCTTGTAAGACGTCTCTGTTGCGAGTCGACGTGAGAAGTCAAGTATTTCTTGGTGGCTTGGCATCGATTCAAAATCAAGTCTTCTTCTTGAGTATCCGACATACATGTAGGACTTTGGCTCCACGTAGGTTGGAGAAGTTGTTTCAAGAAGTCTAGAATAGCCCTCTGCGTTTTTCAGGTTCAGGTTTCTGACGAGAGTGATTCTGAGAGCTGTGGGACATGAGAAGCTTGGAAGAATTGAGAGAGTCTCCATCAATCGAACCCACGCATCAGACGCAATTGGTCTGCATGTTTGAATAAATGTGAACTTGTCAGGTGCGCAGAGTGAGACGTAAAGCTGGGTCGGTTCAACCGTTAATGCTCTAAGAACCTGAGGGTTTGTTCCATTCGTAACTAGGAAGACCGTGAACCCTCTTTTCTTGAACTCATGCATAAGCGAGCCTAGGTTTGGGTATAGTGTTGGCTCGCCATCGAGACTTATCGCAACATGCCTTGGTTTGAGAGCTTCTTTGTACTTATCTGGATCTACCTTTCCTCGAATGACTTGCCCCTTGTATCCGCTGAGAATTCTATGTTGCGCCTTGATGCACTCATCAACTATGGATTCAGGGTCATCCCATTCAGTAGAGCGTGTTATGGTCCATGAGGGTGAGAAATCTTCTGGTTGGATTCTCCAACAGAATTTGCATCGCATGTTGCAGTTCAGAGTCGGCGTCATCTGGATACAGCGATGGCTTTGGATTCCATAGAACTTCCGTTTGTAGCAACCGCGATTCTCTGTTAGGCTCTTGTGCAGCCAGCGACATTTCTTTGCTGCTGAATGATTCCCAACGATCTGGTATTTCTGTCTCCTTAGGATCTCCGTAGGTTCAGTCGCAAAAGAAGTTTGCATGGAATTCACTAGGATCAATAGTTCACTGTACATGTCTGTTTGATTATGCCTTTTTCTGACAATGGAGAGGCGTTTCCACGGCCTCCACGTTATGCGAACTTCAGCGCTTCCTCTTTGATGCCATCTTTCGTTATGATTAAGAGGTCTGCTCCTTCTCCGCTTCCAACATCTCTAGCAACCGCTGATTTGAACGCATCTGCAATAACTTTCTTAGCTTCTTCAAGGGTCATTCCGTCTTTGTACTCCGATTCCAAAACGCCTGTAGCTATCTCAGCGCCCGTTCCAACGGAAGCGTACTTGTCACCTAGAACAGAGCCCAATGGATCAAGCACATACAGGCTTGGTCCCTCACCATCGATCCCAGCTACTATGGTCTGCGTCAGGTAGGGGAACAGTCTTCGTTGGAACAAGAGGTTGCCCATCAACTTTGCAGCAGTCTTGACCGCTGCAACTCTGGTTGTTTCATATGCATAGATGTGCAGGTAAGCCACGAGCTCACGAACAAGTATCTGCATGTCAGCTACAAGTCCGGCGCATGCAGCTCCAATACTATCAGTAATCTTGAAGACTTTTTTGCCACTCTTGCTCATGACGAAGTATCCGTATGATACTCTTCTCTCAGAAGCTAGAACGACCCCATCCTTGAACGTTAGACCTATGGTGGTTGCACCTGGCATGTACATGCTCTCTTGCCCCATGAATTTACACCGAATCTAAAACTGATCATCGCATTAAACTTGATTCAAGTTATTAAGGGATTTGTTTTTGCTTGGTCTCTTGTCTAAATCACACTAGACATGACGTTCTAACGCAGGCGAATAGTGACGTGTCATGGGCTTTGCTTCCCAGAATTCCTTTGAAGTGCAGTGAGTGCGGAGAAGAGTTCTGGGAGCTCGAGACTTTTATGGATCATAGATGCAACAGATAGTTACGAATGAACCCTAAGAATATTGCACGTCTGGAAGCCATTCTTGGTGTGGTCTTGCTTGTCGTCGCGGTTTTTGTCTATTGGTGGGTGAGCCAAATCTATTGGATAGCGGTCTATCCTCAACCATTTCAAAAACAGGTGTTGAATATGCTTCCATACGCCATTGCTGGATTGGGCATCGTGCTATTACTTGATGCCATTAGACGATGGAAACTCATTTACTAGTATCCAAGCAAATCGTTAGTAGGCGTCACTCAACATCATGTAAGCAATTGTGGAACAAGGTGGACGCACTATCCTGAAGAAGGAACGGTAATACTGACGACATTTCTCGCAATGCTGGGTATCAGGCTTCGCGAGTACGCATCCAGCACATGTCGTTCCAGAGTGTACGAATTCCTCATTCATGAATTCCCAATCCACCACCAATCAAACTATGCAGTGTGTCCTGAATACTCGATTGCTCGTTTCAGGTTCAGCGTCAATATTTTGTTTGGATAACCTCGGCTATAAGGTTCTGGGAGGCAATCGCATCGATTCTGCGAGACTTCCATCGTAGACCCCAAGTTTGATGTAGACGTGCATAATTGAACTATTAGGTGATTATTGTTGCATCCGCTCAAGAATATTCTCAACAGAATCCTATGGAATGAGAAAGAACATCACGAGGCGTACATCATAACGTACGTGCATCGTGGAGCTCCCGATGACTCTCGAAAGATTCCATTCACGGCAATCAAGAAAATTGGAAAATCTTGGTTTTTGTTGGCGGATTCTGGAGAGGAAGTTCAGATACCTTTTCACAGAATAATCACAGTCGAAAATATCCAAACTGGAAAGCTACTCTGGCAAAAGAGATAATGAGTGAAGTCAGGCTATAGCGCCAGACCAATCCCATCTACTGCAATTGATCCTGGCTTGCCTAGTTCGCCCTCGACCATGAATTTCATTTCAGCGACGAGTTCAGTTATCCTGATGTTTGTCAACGTATGCAGCGTAATCTCTGATGTCAGTATTCTTGATGATCCCTTCGCAACCGCCATGTACGGGATCAACATGTCAGCCATATGCTTGTCAACAGGCATTCTAGACCTTATTTCCGAAAGCAGATTCTCCGCTGCTTCTGAACCAACTCTCTCCGCAGGTTTCCCCTTCTCTCCAAGAGCATCTGATCCAATAATTGCGCCTGAACCTGTCTCAGCATAGACGACGATTCCACTTCCCGGACCAAGGTGAGGATCCTTCTCGACCTCGTATCCTTCAACATCTATCTTGACATCTGAGTAACCGGCTTTCAGTAAGATGTCATGCGCGATTCTCGCCTGCCGCTCCGCCACATGCTTAGGAAGTTTGACACAATGACTGAGACCGCGAACCCTTCGAATACCACTCTGATTCGTCAATTCAATTCCACTAATGCTTCTTGGAGGACTGACTTCCACCACTACATGTCCTCCACCTTTTGGGTAGTGTCCTCGCCTCAACGTCTTGAGTATGGCTTCATATCCCATCTTCGCCAACATCGGAAGTTTCACAAACCTGAGATAGTCGATTGAAGGACTCCAACGTACATCCGTTCCACCCGTGACGGTGATTTCCAAGCTACCGGGGGCAAATGCAGCAGCGGGCATTAGTGCCTGCAACACGAGTGGAATGCTACCAGCAGTTCCAACATCGAATCTGAATTGGCCGGCTAATCGGGTCTTGGGTTCAAAAGTGAATTCTGTCGAGCCAATCTCCAGTCCAGCATGCTCTGCTTTGCAGAGCGTTGCTACTGCTTTCACACCGGTTAGGTGCTGTGCCTTCAGTCCTGGAGGGCTTCTTTTGGCTCGAACATTCTTGACGTGAATACTCCTTCCCAAGAGAGCGGCGAGAGCAACGCTTGTTCTTATTATCTGCCCTCCACCTTCAAGAATATCACCAGAAATCTCGATGGACATGGCAAGCCTCTCTTTTTGCCCATTGGCAAACAGGTTTTCTAATCAGACGGACTGTATCCAACGTTTAAATTACTTGTTTTGAGCAATACTTTCTGAATCGACTGTGAGGGGTATTGTCATGCTGACGGTCCGGTCCGATAGGTCTGGAGACGTATGGTTCGCCGTGGCGGAGAACGAGAGAGGTGAAATCGTCTCATCAAGTTTCTCATTGAACAGTAGACGAGAAGCTGTACAGTCAGTTGTGAAGAGCCTCCCTGTGTGCTTGAAGCGTGAAATCAAAGAGAAAAAAGGGAAATCTTCTTCATTGCAGATGATGCGCAGTCTCTTCCAAGGGAAACGCTTGAGTAAACAACGTCGCTTGGATATGCGATTTATTCCACCGTTTACCAGAGCTGTCTATCGAACCGCCAGAAACATTCCTAGAGGATGGGTGACCACGTATGGAATTATTGCCGCCAAGGCGGGAAATCGGTTTGCACAGAGAGCTGTAGGAAACGCTATGAGACGCAACCCGTTCACACTCTTCGTTCCGTGCCATAGAGTTGTGCCATCCACCTTGAACGTTGGACGTTACTCCCTTTCCTCGTATCCCCACTTGGGCTCAAAGGTCAAACGTGCTCTTCTCGTTGGAGAAGGCGTGGACTTTGATGGGAAGAAAGTCTCAAGAAAAAGTGTTTGGAAATTCAAATCGAGGAGATAGAGTTGAGTGGCAAGAGTTTTCGAGGAGCCTTTGTAGGTCGTTTTCAACCATTCCATCTGGGTCATCTGGACGCCGCTGAATACGCCCTTACAAAATGTGAACAACTCGTAGTTGTGGTTGGAAGCGCCCAGTATAGCCATACACTTGAAAACCCCTTCACGGCTGGTGAGAGGGTAATGATGATAAAGGCCGCCCTTGATGAAGCAGGGTTCAGTCGATCCAGCTACTTCATTATTCCTGTTGAGGACATCAACTATCATAGCATGTGGGTCGACCACATCAGAGCCCTAACCCCCGACTTCAACATCCTCCTCTCAAACGAACCTCTTACGAGGAGACTCTTCAAAGAGGCCGGCATCAGGGTTGAATCAATACCATTCTTCAAGAGAGAAATCTACTCGGCAACTGAAATTCGGAACAGAATAGTCGTTGGAGCCGACTGGGAATCACTAGTTCCCAGAGCTGTTGCCAAATTCATAAAAGAAATAGATGGAGTAGAAAGAATGAAAGAGCTCTCCATCAGCGATAGATTCAACAAGTGACATTCAAGCGAAGTCTACTTCCCACATTCAGTCGAAGCAATCTCGCTGCATTCTCTTGGTTGGCAGCAATTTCAAAGAAGCCGTGACTCCCGACAAGTCCAACTAATGATCCCTTCGGCACATCTGAATATGTCTTGAGGAAACTGAATTTGCGGTTCTCGAACTGAACACGTGAACGAACACTAATTCCAGCCTGGCTCAAGTCCTTCGGTCTGATGTTTGTCACAATGTTCCCGAATGAATCTACGTGCAGAACCTCACAGTTAATGCCGTTGTGTCTGATGTGAGCACTGACGAAAGGAGGCTGACAATAAGTCTTCAATACCCTCCCAACTTTTTTCGCACTTACACCTTTTGAGAGATGAGCCGCAATTGGGCTGAATATATCGCGGCCATGAAAAGTGCTTGACAGCATGTCCCTTAGGAATTTCTTTTGAGTTATCTCGAATACTCGGCTTATTCCTTCGGTATTGGCTGCCAACATCAACAATCCATTGTCAGGACCCACATACAAGCTCTTCCGGGTTTCAACAACTATGGGTTTTCGCCTACTTCCTACGCCCGGATCCACCACAGCCAAGTGAACAGTTCCTTTTGGAAAATAAGGTGCTGCGGAAGCAAGTGCAAATGCTCCAGATCTAATGCTGTACTTTGGAATCTCATGTGTAATATCGACAAGGATTGCGTTTCGATCAATAGATAGGATAACCGCTTTCATCTCGGCCACGTAGCTATCCTGCAAACCAAAGTCCGAGAGTAAGGTAATGATCGACATGATATCGACTCTCTGACACGCAAATTCTCAATTATAGAATACTCGAAGTTGAGTTGAAAGAGTCTTTATAAGTTGTCTTATCTATCCAGAGCCCCGATCACGATTCCAGAAGACTAAAGGTGACGGTGAGAGTGACTGAAAGGAAATTATTCACAGCGGGTCCTGTAAGTTGCTTTCCAGAAGTACTAGAAGTCATGAAGTCCCAGATGTATAGTCACAGGAGTCGCGAGTACAAGACACTTCATGCAGATCTTGTAAAACGGCTCCAAGGGCTTCTAGAAACGAACAAAACGATTCTCCTGTTTCCCGCTTCAGGCACGGGAATAATGGAAGGGTCTGTGAGAAACTGCGTCGAAAGGGGGCAGAGTATACTCGTCACAAGTATCGGCGCATTTGGTGAAAGATATCGAGAAGTTGTAGAGAGCAATGGGAGAAGAGCGGTCTATCTAGAGTTCAAGCCAGGAGAGTGTGTGGATCCTAGAGTTTTGAAGAGGACCATGGACGAGAACGATGTGAAAGCTGTCACAATAACATACAATGAAACCAGTACAGGTGTCTTAAATCCACTTCCCGAACTTGCGAAGATAGTGAAGAAACAGGACAAACTCCTGTTCGTAGACGCCGTCAGTGCAATGGGAGGCGCTGACGTGAAGTTCGATGAATGGGATATCGATGTCCTATTTTCGAGTTCGCAGAAGGCTTTCGGTGTTCCCCCCGGACTAGCCATAGGAGCCTTCAGCGACAGAGCCTTTGAACTGTCTGAGAAAATGGAAGAGAAAGGTTGGTACTTTGATTTGGCGATGTACAAGAAGTACCAGGAAAAGGAGACTGGAACTCCCTCCACTCCACCCATACCCCAGATGATGGGCCTTAACGTGATGCTTGGGAAAATGGAAGAGATGGGCAAGACAAAGTGGCTTGAAATGTACCGAAAACGATCGGGGACGATTCGAGAAGGAGCAAAGAAAATGGGTCTTGGTCTTCTGGCAAAGGAAGGTCATGAAAGCCCAACCATTACAGCCCTAAGAACACCTGAAGGTGTGAAGGGAGACGATGTGTACTACAAAATGAGGGACAAAGGATTCGAGTTGGCAAAGGGATACGGCCCAGTAAAACAGACGACATTCCGAATAGGCAATATGGGATACATGCCACTCGAGTACATTCAAGAAATGTTAGCTCACCTTGAAGAGGTCATCCGGTCGCTCTGAAGATGCCGCACAGTGAACTGTCTACAGCATCGCTGGTTTGGGATTGATCAGGTCTGCACCAAGCATCATGAAAGCCAGTAACCGCTTCGTTCCTCTAGGGAAGCAGTCTTTTCCTGCCAGATGTTGACAGACTAGTCGAAGATGCTGTGCAACATGAATTGAGAAGTGGCCCTGAGTGAAGATCATTCTGTTTTCCGATTTCCATGGCAGCTCCATAGCCGTTGACAAAGCAGCTGATGTCGCTGTCAAGGAGAATCCAGATGTGATGCTTGTTGCAGGCGACCTGGCATTTCAGAGCATAGATTCTGCCTTTTCGATTCTTCAGAAACTCAATACATCAAGGATGCCAATCCTCTATGTTCCCGGAAACATGGATGATTCACAAATCCTGAATTTTCAAGACAAAGGCTTGGCGAAGTGCATTCACGGAAGGTGTGAAAAGATATGCGACTTTGCATTTGTAGGGGTAGGTGGCGCTGTTCGAGGGCCTTTCATGACACCTTTCGAAAGCACTGAACGAGAGATCGAAGAGACTCTTCAAAGAGGGGCAAAGGCATGTCAAAATCAGAAACTGGTCTTGGTGTCCCATGTGCCTCCGAAGAACACATCTCTTGACTTAACCCGTTCTGGAGCACATGCAGGAAGCAGCGCCATTCGGAATTTCATTGAGACTGCTCAGCCAGTTCTGGCAGTTTGTGGACACATTCACGAAGCACGAGGAACGGACAGAATTGGAAAAACAATTGTTGTCAATCCTGGTCCTGCGCAGAACTGGTTTTATTCACTAATAATATTGTCGGATACGGCAGATGTGAAACTCCTCGAATTCGTCTAGATAATCAAGAAACAATCGATTTCGTTGAGTGAGAAAAGTTAAAGTAGAGTACCTGAATGAGGCTATTTCCTCAGGCGATTAGATGCCAGTCAAGAATGGTGACTTCATACTCGTTAACTACACCTGCAAGGTCAAGGAGAGTGGTGAAGTGGTTGACACCACTATTGAATCCGTTGCGAAAGATGCGAGGATTCACCACGAGCATGAACATGGCGGCGAGAAGGTTGAACATGTCTACGAGCCCATGTTCCTAATCCCCGGTGAAGGCTGGGTTCCAAAAGGTTTCGATGAAGGATTGGTTGGACTCGAAGCTGAGAAACCAGCAACCTTGGAGGTCGCCGCTGAAAAAGCGTATGGAACAAGAGACCCTTCAAAGATAAAGCTGCTTCCACTTAGAAGATTCAAGAAAGAAGGTTTCGACCCTGTTCCGGGAATGCAGGTTGAGATCGATCGAAAGCCTGCCATCATAAGATCGGTTGGAGCTGGCAGGGTTCAAGTAGACTTCAATCATCCACTCTCTGGAAAAACTCTAGTGTACGATTTGAAAGTGGAGAAGGTGTTAGAATCAAAAGAGGAGAAAGCTCGAGCAATCATACACAGACGAGTTCCCGGCGTATCTGCTGAGAAGTTTGGTCTCACACTTTCTGAGCAGGTGATGATCGAAATGCCGGAAGAAGCCTACTTCCTAGAAGGGGTACAGCTTGCCAAGAGATCTATCGCATCTGACTTTCACAAGTTTGTGCCGGAGTTCGAGAAGGTTTCATTCGTGGAGATCTTCAGGAAACCGCAAGCTCCCTCTGAACCAAAACCCCAACAAGCCGAGGTCCCAAAGGACAAGTAACCTCATCACAGACCTTAAGCACTTTGCACTTGTCGCCTGACATAAGCCCCAGTGGAAAGCATCGATCTCTGTGTTTACAGTCGAGCCGCTTGCAGGGAACCAGATCAACTGTTATTATTGCTCCAGGTATTCCCAGTTTCGCATCGATAAGAATTTCTTTGTTGGACTCATCGACTTCAACTACTTTTCCATGCCCTGATTGTAGGATGCAGGGAAGTTCTTTGTTAATGACTTTAGTGACAGCGTAGACCCTGCCGTCTTCTAGGCTCCCAACACATGGCGAATAATAGTCGCA